>JBKJTX010000269.1:0-4357 GCA_046590315.1 Ramlibacter sp.
GTGCAGAACCGGCAGGATCAGAAGGAGGCGTTCATCTCGAAGGCAGGCGATGCATCGACCCGCAATCCCAGTGGCTTGCAATTTCCGTCGTCGCCGTATCAGGTGATGGCAGGCACGATCATTCCGGCGGCACTGGTGACAGGGATTAACTCCGACCTGCCTGGGCAAGTCATCGCTAATGTGTCCGAGGCCGTCTACGACACCGCCACGGGGCGCCATCTGCTGATTCCGCAGGGTTCGCGACTGATCGGCCGCTACGACAGCCAAGTAGCCTTCGGCCAAAGGCGCGTGCTGCTGGTGTGGATGCGGTTGATCCTGCCGGACACGTCGTCGGTCTCGCTTGATCGTCTGCCAGGCATCGACCCTGCCGGCTACGCCGGGCTCGAGGATGGCGTCGATTGGCATTGGGACCGCATCCTGGCCGGCGCTGCATTGTCCACGCTGCTGGGCGTCGGGGCCGAGCTGGCGGCACCGGAGAGCCGCACGGATGGCAGCCGAATCGTCATCGCTGGGAGTGAAAGCGCACAGGAGACAGTGAACCATGTCGGGCAGGAGATCACGAAGCGCAACATGAGCATCCAGCCGACGCTGACGATCCGTCCGGGCTTCCCAGTGCGGGTGATGGTCAGCAAGGATCTGGTGCTGCGGCCATACCTGCCGCTGTTCTTTCAGCGGGGGGCGTCGCAATGAGATCGAGCGAAAGCACTCTTCGGCTTGGTCGCCTCCCGCGCACTGCCTTCGAGAAATTGACCATTGCGGTACCCGTGGATGTCAAGGCCGCGCTCGATCACTACGCCGAACTGCACAGCCAGCTACATGGTGAAAAAGTTGACGCAGCCACGTTGATTCCTCACATGCTGGCTGCATTCATTGAGCGTGATCGTGGCTACAAGTCCATGACCTCAAAGAGCCGTTAACGGAATCATGAAGGCGGCCAGATCGCTGGGCGCGCTAAAACCTAGGACCTGAAGGGCTCAACCGCGACGAACTGCGAAGCTTCATGCGCAATGAGGTCGACCGCTGGGGCGCAATCGCGAGGAAGGCGGGCGTGAAGCGCGAGTAGTACGCCGCGCAGTTGAGTTTCATGAAGGCTCCCCCGGATAACATGAAGGCTCCCCCGGATAACGAATCTGTAATGTGTCTGTTGGATTGCCGTGCGCTCCCCGCTTCTAGACTTTGTTTCGTGATGCAAGCGCCTTGCTTCACCTGGCCTCGGCTGCTGTGGCCCGCCAGAGTCTTAGGAGACCATCATGAAGTTTCGCCATACACTGCTCGTCGTCAGCCTGGCTGCTGTCGCCTCCACGTCGTTTGCCACCCAGCTCTACCATCCCAGCAACGCGGAGGAGGGGGTGACCATGCTACCGCTGCACCAATCGAGCGGTCTCACCCGCGACCAAGTGCGCACGAACGTGATGGGCGCCCAGCGCGACGGCACGCTCAGCTGGATCAGCCGTGGCTACCCTGGCACCTATCCGCTGGTGCAAGGCCCCAAGCTGAGCAACTCGAGAGATCAAGTCGAAGCGGAGCTGCGCGCCTGGCAGAAAAATCCCGTGACGCCGGACGGCATGCGGTATGTCCCCGGGGAAATCGGCTGGGTTGAAGCGCGCTAGTTGCTCGCGGGCCAAAGACCGGAGCGAATGTGCGTAAACGAACCTCCTGACCACAAACCCCGACAAGTCTCAGTAGAATCCTCCGACCATGTCGCGCTTTCGTCTGTTCCTCGCCTGGCTGATCGTGGCCGCTATCCCGTTGCAGGGATTGGCGGCCTCGTCCATGCTGTTTTGCGGGATGGGCCAGCATCATGCGCGGGTGCAAGCCGCCATGGCGCAAGCGGGCATGGACTCGCTTGGCAACACCCCAAGCTCAGGGCACGATCATTCCAAGCACAGCCATGCGGGCGATGTCGTCCAAGCGAAGACGACAACGGACGCCGGAAAGAAGTTGCCGGGCGGCGCCCACAAGTGTGCAGTCTGCGCTTCCTGCTGCAACGTCGTCGCCATCACCGAGGTCCCGTTGCTGCTCGCCTTGGCGCCAATGCCCCAGGCTGAGTTGGCCGAGCCGTTCGTGCTGATTCACGCCCGACCTTCCCAGGTCCCCGACAAACCACCTCGCGCCTGATTGCATCCGAGGCGCCAGCTTGACTGGCGCCTCGGGTGCTTTCGTTCGTCCGCCCTGCCGGTTCCCGGCCATGGCGGTACATCTCCATGAACAACGCGAGGTTCTCATGTTTTACCCCAGGCTGGCCCGATGGCTGGCAGTCTCATCGGGTCTGTTGGCGCTGACAGTGTCAGCCCAGACTCCGGCGGCACCCCCGGTGCGCGCCGCTTCCGCAGCCGCGGCGGCCTCGGCCCCCAAACCCACAACGCCTCTTGCAGCTGCGGTCGCGAGCTCTGCGCCCGCCCCGGTTGAGCGCACACAAACTGCACCGGGCGTGTACCGATCGGCTCTGGAGGGTTACCAGCCCTACAGCGACGACAAGATGGTGTCTTGGCGAGAGGCCAACGATACGGTTGGAAAGATCGGCGGCTGGCGCGCCTACGCAAAAGAGGCGGCGGAAGTGCAGGGGCAACCAGGGCACGCCGCGCCCGCCGCGCCCGCCGCGCCCGCCGCGAGCGCTTCCAAGCCGGCAGCCAGCCAGACCAAACCGTAGAGGCCGATAGAAATGAAGCGAAACTTTCGTCTGGCCAGTGTTGGCGCGGCCGTGCTCCTCCTCGGGGGGTGCGCGAGTGTCAACATCGATCAAGCCATTCAGGACACCAACCAAACGACCCAGGGCTTCACGCAAGGCAAGCTGGAGCTCAGCCGAACCGCGCAGCAACGCCAATCGCGAAGTCAGCTCAGCGAACAACTATTGGCCAAGCCCTTGACAATGGACGACGCCGTGCAATTGGCGCTTGCGAACAGCCCGTCCATGCAAGCGCTGGTGGCGCAAGGCTGGGCCGACATGGCCGCTGCCAATCAGGCGGGGCGGATCGGCAATCCTGTTTTCACGTTCGAGCGCATCCGTGCCGGTGACGAGCTCGAACTGGGGCGCCTGCTGTCGATCGGCCTCCTGGACCTGCTCACGTTGCCCCGGCGCCAGGTAATCTCTCGCAACCAGGTCGCTCAGGCCAAAATCCAGTTGAGCGGCACTGTGGTTGAGCAGGTCAGCCAAGTCAGGCAGGCCTGGGTCCGCGCCGTCGCGGCGAACCAGTTGCTGCAGTATGCCGACCAGGTCAACCGGTCGGCGCAGGCCAGCGCAGAACTGGCCAAGCGGATGCAGCAGGTGGGGAATTTCACGAAGCTGCAACGCGTGCGTCAGCAAGCCTTCTATGCCGACTCTGCAGCGCAGTTGGCTTCGGCGCAGCATGCCGCGACCGCCGCACGGGAAGAGCTTGTGCGCCTACTCGGCTTGACGGACGCTCAGGTGTTGCAGCTGAAGCTGCCGGATCGACTGCCCGATTTGCCGAAGGAGCCGAAAGCCGCAGCGAATGTCAGCGCGTCGGCGCTTCAGCAGCGCATTGATGTTCAGCTGGCGCGCATGCAGCTCGACGTGGCCGGCAAATCGCAGGGCTTGGCGCTCTTGAACAGTCTGCTGGACGTCGAGGCGGGTGTGCGCCGCGACACCGTCTTCGACAACCACTCCGGTGAAAAAAGCCATCGCAGAGGATATGAGCTCGAGATCCGGCTTCCGATCTTCGACTGGGGCGGTGCGCAACGCGCCAGCATGAATGCGCAATCGCTGGCTGCGGCGAATCGGTACGAAGCTGTAGTGCGCTCGGCCTCCTCGCAGCTGCGGGAAAGCTACTCGGCCTACCGCACTGCGCATGACCTGGCCAGACACTACCGCGATGAGATCGTGCCGTTGCGCAAGGTGATGGCCGAGGAGAACGTGCTTCGCTACAACGGCATGCTGATCGGCGTGTTCGAGTTGTTGGCCGACAGCCGGGACCAGATCGCCAGTGTGATGCAGGCCATCAACGCACAGCAGCAATTCTGGTTGGCCGATGCGGGTCTGGCGTCCTCAGTCATCGGCAAACCCATCGCAATGGGCGCAACGCCGGTTTCCACCAGCACCGGCGGCGGCACAGCAGGGCCGGGCCATTGATGGCGCACCGCAGAACACACACGAAATCAAAATGACTAGCAGACGCAATTTTCTATCCGGCGCGGGCGCAATTACCGGCGCCATCGCCGCAGCTTCGGTCAGCAAGGTTGCCATGGCGGCCTTGCCCGAGCCGGTAATGCAGACCAAGGCGGACACCATGCCGCCCCTGGTGCCCAATACCGGACGGCACTACAACCCCATCGTCACCCTCAACGGTTGGACGCTGCCCTGGCGCATGAACAATGGCGTCAAGGAGTTCCACCTGGTCGC
>JBKJTX010000279.1:0-6866 GCA_046590315.1 Ramlibacter sp.
ATTCGACACGGAGGAACACTTGATCCGCGTCGACATGAGCGAATTCATGGAGAAGCACTCGGTCGCCCGCCTGATCGGCGCGCCGCCCGGCTACGTGGGCTACGAGGAAGGTGGCTACCTGACCGAGGCCGTGCGCCGCAAGCCCTATAGCGTGATTTTGCTCGACGAGATCGAAAAGGCGCATCACGACGTTTTCAACGTGTTGCTGCAGGTGTTGGACGATGGGCGCCTGACCGACGGTCACGGTCGCACTGTGGACTTCAAGAACACGGTGATCGTGATGACCAGCAACATCGGCTCGCACAAAATCCAGGCGATGGTCGGCCGTCCCTACGAGGACGTGAAGGACGCCGTGTGGGACGAACTGAAGAACCACTTCCGCCCGGAGTTCCTGAACCGGATCGACGAGACCGTGGTGTTCCATGGGCTGGATGCAAGGCACATCGCGAAGATCGCCGAGATTCAACTCAAGGTGCTGGAGCTGCGCCTGGCCAAGATGGACCTCACGCTGCAGGTGTCGCCGACGGCGCTGGAGGAACTGGCCAAGGTCGGTTTCGACCCGGTGTTTGGCGCCCGGCCGCTCAAGCGTGCGATTCAGCAGCGGATCGAAAACCCGCTGTCCAAATTGATCCTCGAAGGCCGGTTTCCGCCGAAGAGCATGATTCCGGTCGATGTGGATCCGGTGCGCGAGCCCGGGGTGTTCAGATTCGGTGGCACACAAGCCACTCCAAGGCAAGCGCAAACCGCCTGATCAGTGACTACAGGCACAGGGCTAGTGTGGATTAAGTCCGCAAAGCACGGACTGCAAGACCCGCAAGTGGCCGGAGTTCGACCAGCACAACTGGACACAAATCAGGACGCGACACAGCTGGGCTAGCCCGCGAAAATTTCGGGAACATTCATGCGGGAGTTCTGATGTTTCATTTCAGTTTCAAATCCACGGCGACGGTTGCTGCGGTCGCGTTATTGTTCAGCGGCGCCGTCCAGGCCCAGTCAGCCGGTCCTGGGCATGGCGGCGCCCAGGTGACGCGTGCTGAGTCGGGCAAGGCTTTGGTCGCGACTGCTGGCTCGCCTGCCCATCAAGCCGTTGCCGGCTATATTGCAAGCCGCGGGCGGTCGAGCGCTGTCGTGGCATCGCTGCGCAGCGTGCAGAACCGGGCGGGCGCCCACGGTGTGACGCATGTGCGCATGGAACAAATCGTCGACGGCCTGGTGGTTCAGGGCTCGTACGTCAAGGCGGCAGTGAATGCGCGAGGTGAGCTCACCCAGGTCATCTCGAAGCTGGCTGAAGTATCAACACCCGCGCCAAGCAGCATCGACGCGCATACTGCGCTGCGCGCCGCGGTAGCGCGCGTGCACCCCAGCGCCGGCGCCACCTTCCGGCAGTCGGGCGCGGCTGGCAACGTCGCGACGTTCCAGGGCGGCGCATTCTTTCACAGCCCGCCGACGGTGACTGCAGTGGCCATTCCCCGCGACAGCGGCCTGCTTCGAGGCTGGCTGGTAGAAAGCTGGGCTGCTCGCACCAATGAGTTGTACTACACACTCGTGGACGGTGCCGGCAATGTCGTGGATGTCGAAAAGCGCACGGCCAGCGACCGCTATTTCGTGTTTCCGGAAGATCCGTCAAAGGGCCCGCAGAGCGTAATCAACGGGCCGGCGCCAGGAGGGGCATTGTCGCCGTCGGGCTGGTTGGGCACCGGCGCGCAAACCACGACCAACATTCGCGGCAACAACGTCGCCGCCTATCTCGATGTGGACAGCAACAATCGCGTTGACCGGGGCGGCGTCGCTGTCGCGAACGGCGACTTTCTCACTTCGGCGAACCTCCTGCAGCAACCGTCCACCACGGCGAATCGGGCGGTGGCGGTGCAAAACCTGTTCTACCTGAGCAACGTCATGCATGACATCCTCTACACCCATGGCTTCAATGAAGCAGCGGGCAATTTCCAGGTCAACAACTTCGGCCTCGGCGGCGCCGGAGCCGACCCGGTCCTGGCGGAAGCGCAAGATGGTGGCGGCCTCGATAACGCAAATTTCGCCACGCCTGCTGACGGCCGGTCGCCTCGCATGCAGATGTATTTGTGGAGCGGCGCAGGCCCGACGCACGAGGTTGCCCTCGCCTCAGGCCCGGTTTACGGTGCCAAGGGCGCCGAGTTCGGGCCGGCAATGACCAGCATCGGCGTGACTGGCCCGCTCTCAATAATGTCCCCGTCGGACGGGTGCTCGGCCAGCACAGGGCCGCTTTCCGGCAAAGTCGCGCTGATCGACCGCGGGAGTTGCGCCTTCACCGTCAAGGTGCTGAATGCGCAGAACGCTGGCGCCACGGCGGTTGTGATCGCCAACAACACCGCAGGCACGTTTTTGATGGGGGGCACCGATCGCGCAGTGCGCATTTCCAGCGTGATGGTGAGCCAGGCCGATGGCGCGGCGCTCAAGGGCGCCTCCGGGACCAGCGCCGCAGTGCGCAAGAAGGCGGCCCAGCCGCTGCAAATCGACGGCGCGGTGGATTCCGACATCGTGTTCCATGAGTACGGCCACGGCCTCACCTGGCGCATGATCGGCGGCATGAGCGGACCGCTTGCCGGGGCGATCGGCGAGGGCGTTTCCGACGGCATCTCGATGCTGGTCAATGGCAATCCAGTCGTTGGCGAGTATTCGGCCAGCAGCCCGAACGGTATTCGCCGCTATCGCTACGACACGTACCCGCTGACCTATGGCAACGTGACCGGCGCGGAAGTGCACGACGACGGCGAGATCTACGGGGCCATCGTATGGAAGATGATCGAGCTGTTCGGAGCGAGGAGGAACGAACTGTTCCGCTACGTCGTCGACGGGATGAACTACACGCCTGCCGCGCCTGCTTACGAGCAGATGCGCGACGGCATTCTCGGTTCTGTACTGGCCGGGCCCGCACCTGCGGATTGCAGCCTGGTGTGGCAGGCTTTTGCCCAGTATGGAGTGGGGGTTGGCGCACAGGGCACGGTGAATGGCTCGGCCGTGAGTATCACGCAGTCGTTCGCCGTGCCTGCTGCCTGTCATTGAATATGCCCAAAGGCTACTGGATCGTTCGCGTCGACATTGACGACATGGATAAGTACAAGGCGTACGTCGCCGCCAATGCCAAGCCCCTGGCCCAGTACGGCGCGCGTTTCCTCGTGCGTGGGGCGCCGTTCGAAAAGAAGGAAGGCAGTAGCCGAGCCCGCAACGCTGTGATCGAATTTCCGAGCTACCAAGCCGCGCTCGACTGCTACCGGTCGCCCGAGTACCAGGCTGCGATCAAACTGCGCGAGCACGTCGCCACGGCCGACTTCATCATCATCGAGGGGTATGAAGGGTCGCAACCCTCTTGAGGAAGAATGCTGCACGGAGGTATGCTCTAGGCATGTTTCAGGCACTGGTACTCGACAAGTCTCCCGACTTCAACGCTGCCCTTCGGGAGGTGGATGACGGCTTCCTTCCGGAAGGCGATGTCACTGCAGACATCGACTATTCGACGCTCAACTACAAGGACGCGCTGGCTATCACCAACCGCTCGCCGGTGGTGCGCACCTGGCCGATGGTCGCCGGCATCGACGGTGCCGGTACCGTGGTGGAGAGCAGTTCGCCATTGTGGAAGGCGGGCGACCGAGTGATCCTGAACGGGTTCGGCGTCGGTGAAACGCATAAGGGCTGCCTGGCGGGTCGCGCTCGCCTTAAAAGCCAATGGCTCATACGGTGCCCCGAGCGGTTCAGCCCAAGGCGGGCAATGGCGATCGGCACCGCCGGCTACACCGCGATGCTGTGCGTGATGGCCCTTGAGGATCACGGCGTCAAGCCCGGCGACGGAGAGGTACTGGTCACCGGCGCGACGGGCGGCGTCGGCTCGACTGCGGTGACGCTGCTGTCCAAGCTGGGGTACAGCGTGGTGGCGGCGACTGGCAAGAGTTCGGAAGTGCCTTACCTGCAGGCGTTGGGCGCAGTTGCGGTCCTCGATCGCGCCGAATTGGCCGCGCCCGGCAAGCCCTTGCAAAAAGAGCGCTGGGCCGGTGTCGTGGACGCGGTGGGCAGCAACACGCTCGCCAACGCCTGCGCGCAGACGCGTTACGGCGGCACCGTAGCCGCCTGTGGCTTGGCGCAGGGGCCGGACCTGCCGGCCACTGTCATGCCGTTCATCCTGCGTTCTGTCACGTTGGCCGGCATCGACAGCGTCATGGCGTCGCTGTCGCTGCGCGAGCGCGCCTGGGGCCGGCTTGCGCAAGATTTGGACTTGGCGAAACTGGACGCCTTGACCACGGAAGTCTCTCTGGCTGAAGCGATTCCGCAAGCCCGTCGCCTCATGGACGGCCAGGTGCGTGGACGCATCGTGGTGCGCACGCGCTAGCGTTTTCCCGTGTCCTCCGTGCGTGCACTGGCGCGTTGTACCTTCAGGCAGTACTTGAAGGTGGTCACATGCTGGTTCACCGTGCAGACATATCCGCTTCCGAACGACAGGATTTCGAGCAGGCCATTCGGGCTTGCGGGAAGGATCCTCTCGCCTTCAAGGCCGAGCTGTTCGAGGCGACCTTGGCAGAGCTTGGCCGCACGCTGCGACGCGTTCATGTGATGACCTCGGGCGCGGCGGCGCAGTACGAGGCAAGTTCTGGCTCCAGCTGGACCCGCAATTTTGCGAAGCACCTGGCGTTGGGTGTGTTCGGCTGATTGGCCGGTCGCGGCAGGCACATGCGTTGCGTCACTTGCCGCATACTAGGCGCCTCACTCCAGGGAGCCTCGCATGAACATCGTCCCCCACATCGGCCCGGTCGCAGCTCTGATTGCCGGTATTTTGATCCTCCTGGTGCCGCGCCTCCTGAACTACATCGTGGCGATCTACCTGATCGTCATCGGCGCGCTCGGCCTCTTCGGCCGATAAGACTCAGGCGCCCGCTTTCGCATCCATGTGCAGGGCGTACAGCTTCTGCATGCCGCCCAGCCACCGGTCGTAGTCTTGCGCCTTGGCTAGAAAATACTTGGCGACTTCAGGGTGCGGCAGCACCAGGAACGATTCGTCGCGCATCACGCGCACCACATCTTCCGCCACTTGCGCCGGCGTCAGCACGCCATTGAGCCCGGCCGATCCCGTTCCGGCCCGGGTCATCTCTGTTTCGACCGATTGCGGGCACAAGCATGAGACACGCAGGCCGCGCCGGCCATACGCAATGCGCAGCCACTCGGCGAAGGCGAGGGCGGCGTGTTTGGTCACGCCGTAGGGCGCGGACTCCACGATGTTCAGCAGCCCGGCGGCTGACGCAGTGACGAGAAAATAGCCTTCACCGCGCGCGAGCATCTCGGGCACCACCGCGCGCGCCGCCCAGACGTGGGCCATGCCGTGGATCTGCCACATTTTTTCCCACAGTGGGTCCTCCAGCTCGATACCTCCCGGGCGGCCCAGGATGCCGGCGTTGGAGATGAAGATGTCGATCTGGCCGAAGCGCTCCCGCGCAGCGGCCACCAGTGCCTGGATGTCGGCCTCGCGGCTGACGTCGCAGCGCATGGCCACGGCACCGATATCGTTCGCCACGCTTTCAGCGAGCTCCAGGTTCACGTCGGCGACCATCACGCCGCGCGCACCCTCGGCGACGAACCGCTTCGCAAGGCCTGCGCCGATGCCGCTGGCCCCGCCCGTCACGACGGCCACTTTTCCACGAATCTCCATGAGTGTTTCTCCCGGTTGGCCCGGAGTATCGCGCTGGAAGCACTACCGCCAAGCCACGAAGGCGACAAGCGGCGGTTGGGCGACGGTTTGCATTTATGGCTTGCCGCCGACACCACGCATGGCAAGGCGTCCTACGTTCAGGCTCTGCCATTTGCAGCAACATCCCCGTCATCAATTCACGAGGAGCAGTTCAATGGCCGATACAGCACAAGACTACGCGCAAGATGCGGAACCAGCGGCGAAGCTGCCGGCCGACATCAACCCCAGCCGCGAGGATTCGTACTGGCAGGGCGTTTACGCCCGTGAACGCTACTACCGCCCGGGCCTGGACTATGAAGACTATGCACCAGCCTACTGCGTAGGCTACATCGGCTACGCCCAATACGGCGGCAGCTTCGACGACGCGGAAAAGTCGCTGTGCGCTAACTGGGAGCGCATTAAAGGAGACTCCCGGCTGACGCTAGACATAGCCTTGGTGGCAATGCGCGCTGCATGGGATCGCATGGCCAGCCGCAATGAGCGGGAGGCAGCGCGCAAGGCTTTCGCGGGCGCGCTCCTGCGCAGGCGCGTGAACATGCCTTCGTTCAAGTTGACTGCGGTGCCGCTGCACTAGGGCCTGTTCCGCTTTGGCTTGATCCTGGCTGCCCCTGCCATGCTGCCAAAATCAACCCGGCGCAGTCGGCATTTCTGGATCGATTACAAGCCGCACTCTGAAACGCGGGCTGGCCGCGCCAAGCGGCGTACTACCGGCGTTACGCGTCTGGAACCTTGCTCTCGTCGGCTTCCGCCGGCAGCGGATCGGGGTCATTCGAGGCGCGCATCTGGCGCTTCCTGAGCATTGCGAGGAGGGCGGTTTGGGCGCCCGCGCCGCTGCGTTCAACCTTGGCTTTGCCGGGATCCGGGACAGCAGGTTGCGATACTTTCTTGCAATCGGGGCCGCTCATGAGTGGCTGCTCCCTGCTGCGTCATCGGCCTCGCCGGTTTGATGCCGATGCTGCTGGCCCTGAAAAATCATGTGCGCAAGGGCGCTGGCAGCGCCTTCACCGGAGTGACCCACGTCGCGCAGGTCGAGACTTGAAGCGTGCTCTGTAAGCGCGCGGCAATCCCGTCTTGACTGACGGGAAGTCTATACAGCTGTATTCGCCCAGCGGTGCGGCAGCAATTCTTCGACACGGCTGGCCGGCTGCGTGGGCAG
>JBKJTX010000299.1:0-9838 GCA_046590315.1 Ramlibacter sp.
GGTGAGCCAGCGAAATGGGGAGCGGCATCAGCTCGGGCGTGTCGTCGCAGGCGTAGCCGAACATCAGCCCCTGGTCGCCGGCGCCGGTGTTGAGGTGGTCGTCGCTGGCGTGGTCCACACCTTGGGCAATGTCGTTGGACTGCTTGTCGTAGCAGACCATCACCGCGCAGCCTTTGTAGTCGATGCCGTACTCGGTGTTGTCGTAGCCGATGCGCTTGATGGTGTCGCGCGCCACCTGGATATAGTCCACGTGCGCGTTGGTGGTGATCTCGCCGGCGAGCACGACCAGGCCGGTGTTGGTCAGCGTTTCGGCGGCGACGCGGCTGCGCGGGTCCTGCGCGAAGATCGCATCGAGGATCGCATCGGAGATTTGGTCGGCCACCTTGTCGGGGTGTCCTTCAGAGACCGATTCGGAAGTAAAGAGAAAGTCGTTCGCCATTTGAATAAACTCCAGGGTTACTGCAACTGTGCGTTGCCTTGGGCCGGAGCTGAGGCGAACGCTTTAGCAGAACTTTTTAAAGTCGCCCTGCAAGTAGTTCATAACTCGGCGACGGAGCCATTCTAAACTTTTGTTGATAACCCTTTTTCGCGCGGTCGCGCTGCTTCCTCTGCCTGTTCTGCACGCAGTGGGCGCAGCATTGGGCTGGGCCTCTTTCCTTGCTTCCTCCACCTATCGGCGGCGTTTTGTCGAAAACGCACGCCAAGCCGGCTACGATTTGGCGCAGCTGCGCGGGGCCGTGGCGGAAGCCGGCAAGCTGGTCGCCGAGACGCCCCGTTTGTGGTTCGGCCGGGCGCCGCGCGTCGAATGGGAGGGAAGCGACTGCCTGGCGGACGCACGCGCCGGCGGACGGGGCATCGTCTTTCTCACCCCGCACCTGGGCTGCTTCGAAGCCGCAGCTCAGGGCTATGCCGCCCGCTTCGGCCCGATCACTGTGCTCTATCGGCCGGCGCGCAAGCGCTGGCTGCGCGGCCTGGTCGACAGCGCGCGCCAGCGCCACAATCTCGCCGCGGCGCCCACCACGCGGGGGGGCGTGAAGCAACTCCTGAAAGCGCTTAAAGCGGGTGAGGCGATCGCGTTGCTGCCCGACCAGGTGCCGCCCGACGGCATGGGGGTGTGGGCGCCGTTTTTCGGCCGCCCGGCGTACACCATGACGCTTTCGGCCCGCCTGGCCCAACAGACCGGAGCGTTGGTGGTGCTGGCGTGGAGCGAGCGCTTGCGCTGGGGTCGTGGCTACGTGGTGCACTTGCGGCCCTGGAACGACAAGCTGCCTGCGGATCCGGCGGGGGCTGCGGCCCAAGTCAATGCGTGCATGGAGGCGCTGATCCGCGAGCGGCCTTCGCAATACCTGTGGGGTTACGCGCGGTACAAGGCCCCTCGCGTCGAGCGTGCCGCGTGATCAGCCGGATCGGCATCCTCTTTATGCGTGGGATTGCGCACCTGCCGCTCGCCTGGATTCGCAGCCTCGGCTGGTTGCTGGGCAAGCTGCTCTATGTCGTGGTGGTGCCGCGCCGACGCATCGCAGCGCGCAATCTCGAGTTGTGCTTTCCGCTGTGGACCGGCTCGCAGCGCAGGAGAGTCGTCCAACGCCACTTCGTCGTGTTCGCGCAGGCCTGGCTGGATCGCAGCTGGCTGTGGCACGCAGCGCCAGAAATTGTGCGCGAGCGCCTGGTTCTGAGCGGCGCGGTGGATGACCTGCACGGACGCGAGCCGACGATCCTGTTCGCGCCGCATTTTCTGGGCCTCGACGCGGGCGTCACGGCCATCACCCAGCAGTTGCCCCGTCCGATGGTGGGCGTGTACACGCGCCAGTCGAACGCCGTCGTCGACGAGTGGATCTACCAGGGCCGTCAGCGTTTCGGCGACTTGCGGCCTTTCAGCCGGGCCGACGGGGTGCGCGGCATGATCGCCGCCGTGCGTGCCGGCGATCTGATGTACCTGCTGCCCGACATGAATTTCGGAGCCGACGATTCAATCTTCGTGCCCTTCTACGGCATACCGGCAGCCACACTGCCGTCGTTGCCGCGTTTTGCGCGCCTGTGCCGAGCCAAGGTCGTGCCCGTCGTCACCCGCCTCACCCCGAGCGGTTACGAGGTACGTATTCATCCGGCATGGCAGGACTATCCCACCGTCGATCTCGCGGCCGACACCGCGTTGATGAACAGCCGCCTTGAGGGCTACATCGACGAAATGCCCGAGCAGTACTACTGGGTCCACAAGCGCTTCAAAAGCCGCCCGGCGGGCGAGCCCTCGGTCTACTGAGTCAGCGCGCGAGGAACGCGGCGAGCCGCTCTGCGATGAACTCCGGCCGCTCGTGCACGATCCAGTGTGTGGCGCCCGGGACTTTCTCAAGCGTGAGCTGTGGAACGTACTGGTCCAGGCCCTCGATCAGTTCCGGCGGTAAGGCGGCGTCTTCCATCGCCCATAGCACCAATGTCGGCAGGCTCACCGTCAAGGCTTCGCGCGGCAAGGTGACGGCGGCTGCGGCCGGATCGTCCGGGCGCGGCGGGCGCAGTGGCGAGGCCCGGTAGTAATTGCAGCCGCCCGTGAGACTCGCGTCCCAGACCTCGCGGTATTGCTGCTTCACCGCGTCGGTGAGCCAGGGCGCGCCGCCCCAGTTGGTGAAGAACTCCCAGAGCCTGCGGTAGTCGTTTTCGCGCAGCAGCTGCTCCGCATCTGGGCGGATAAGAAAATTCATGTACGCGCTCGCCGCCTGCTGCTTGGGGTTGGATTGGAGCTCGCGCAGAAAGGTGCCCGAATGCGGCGAATTGATGATCGCAAGCTTCTTCGCCAGTTCGGGCAGCTGATTGGCGAGGGTCCAAGCCACTGCGCCGCCCCAGTCGTGCGCCACCAGGCATTCCAGTGGCGCGCCTTCGATTTGAATCAGCGCCGCGATGTCCTGCACCAAGTACTTGGGACGGTACTGCTTGACATCTTCCGGCTGGGTCGATTTTTCAAAGCCGCGCAGGTTGGGCGCGATGCAGCGATAGCCGCCGTTTTCGGCCAGCGCGAAATGTTCAAGTAACCCGTCCCACACGAAGGCGGCTTCGGGAAAGCCGTGCAAAAACATCACTACCGGGCGGCCGCGCTCGCCAGCGGCGCGGCAGCTGAGCGTGATGCCATGCGGCAGGGATTGCTGGAAAGTCTCGATCATTTTTCTTGCGGTGTGTGTAGGGCGGGCGCGGCGTCGGCATGCGCCCACTGCGATAGCAACAGGGCAGTCTCTTCCACGCCCTGTTTCTTGAGGGCGGAGAACAGTTTGACTTCGCCCCCGCCGGCTTGCAGTCGCGCAATGGACAGCGCTTTCGCGCCATCGTTGCGGTTGAGCTTGTCGGCCTTGGTGAGCAGCAGCAGGAACTTGAGCCCTTCTTCCACGCGCGGCCGGATCACCTCCAGCAGGATATCGTCGAGCTCAGTGAGGCCGTGCCGGGGGTCGCACAAGAGCACGATCGCCTTCAGGTTCTCCCGCGTTACCAGGTAATTGGCCATCACCTGCTGCCAGCGAATCTTGTCCTGCTTGGGCACGGCCGCATAGCCGTAGCCCGGCAGATCTGCCAGTACGGCATCGGTTACGCCCTGCTTGCCCAGTGCAAACAGGTTGATGCTCTGGGTGCGCCCTGGTGTCTTGGAGGCGTAAGCCAGCCGGTGCTGCTGCGTCAGGGTATTGATGCAGGTCGACTTGCCCGCGTTGGAACGCCCGACGAAGGCGATTTCTGGCACGGTGAGGGGCGGCAGAAACTCCAGCGTGGGCGCTGTGGTGAGGAAGCGGGCGGTGTGCATCCAGCCCATTGCGAGCGCGGCTGGCGTCTTGTTTCCGGCGCTGTGGGCCGGGGCGGAGGTCATGGGGAGCCTTTGGTTTGCGGGGAAACCCGAGTGCGGCATTGTAGAATCCCGGGGTTTTGCGCCAACAAACCGCCGGAAGAAAACGCCCCCTGATATGAAGTCGCTTGCCTCTTTGCTGATCGCTGCCTCCCTGGCAGTACCCGCGCTCTCCACTTTTGCCCAGCAGCCGCCGGCACCGGCCGCCGCGGCCGCTTCCGCTCCCGCAGCAGCGCCTGCCCCTGCGGCGGTCAAGCCGGATCTGAACCAGGGCAGCGCCCGGTTCGGGGCGGTATGCGCGTCCTGCCACGGCGCAGATGGCAATTCGGGCGTGCCGGCCAACCCCAAGCTGGCCCAGCAACACCCGGAGTACCTCGTCAAGCAGTTGCAGGAGTTCAAGAGCGGCAAGCGCCCCAGCCCGGTGATGCAGGCCTTCGCTGCTCAACTTTCCGATGCCGACATGAAGAACATTGCGTTCTGGGCCGGCGCGCAAAAAGCCAAGACCGGGTTCGGCAAGGACAAGGAACTGGTGGCGCTGGGCGAGCGCATCTACCGGGGCGGCATTGCCGAGCGCCAGGTCGCTGCCTGCGCCGGCTGCCACAGCCCGAACGGCGCCGGCGTCCCGTCGCAGTACCCACGCCTGTCGGGGCAGCACGCCGACTACACCGCCGCGCAGCTCACGGCCTTTCGCGACGGTGGCCGCAAGAACGGCCCGCAGATGTCGCAGGTCGCAGCCAAGCTGAACGACAAGGAAATCCGCGCCGTGGCCGACTACATCGCCGGCCTGCGCTGAGCCAGACCCGGCGCTACAGTTTGAACTAACCGCCTCCAATCCACCCTAAAAAAGGCGGGCACCTCCGTGGAGGGCCCGCCTTTTTTTGCTATTTCGCACCTCCATGACGGTCTCCACTGAGGGCCTTAATCTCCGAACCGGATCGCATCGCCTGCGCTCGGCGGTGGAACTCGTGTCGTCGATGCGGTTCTCCATCTCCCTGCTCACTGTCATTTGCATCGCGTCGGTGATCGGGACCATCGTGAAACAGCACGAGCCGGTCAACAACTACGTGAATCAGTTCGGGCCGTTTTGGGCCCAGCTGTTCATGGCGGTGAAGCTCAACGCCGTCTACAGCGCCGCCTGGTTTCTGTTGATCCTCGCGTTCCTCGTGACCAGCACATCGCTTTGCATCATCCGCAACACACCCAAAATCATCGCCGATTTGCGGTCCTACAAGGAAAATCTGCGCGAGCAGAGTCTGCAGGCCTTCCACCACCGCGCCCAGGCCCATCTGGCCGAGTCGCCCGAGGCCGCGAGCCAGCGCATTGGCGCAGCGCTGGCGGGTGCCGGCTGGAAAGTGAAGCTGCAACGTCGCGAGACACCCCGCGGCGTTGGCTGGATGGTGGCAGCCAAGAACGGCGCAGCCAACAAGGTCGGCTACCTGGCAGCACACAGCGCCATCGTGTTGGTTTGCCTGGGCGGCCTGATGGACGGCGACCTGATCGTTCGCGCTCAGATGTGGCTGGGTGGCAAGACGCCGTACAACGGCGGCGGGATGATCTCGGACGTGAAGCCCGAGCATCGGCTGCCGGCAAGCAACCCCACGTTCCGAGGCAACTTGCTGGTGTCCGAAGGCACGCAGTCCAGCACGGCGATCCTCAACCAGTCCGATGGCATCCTGCTGCAGGAGCTGCCGTTCTCCATCGAGCTGAAGAAATTCATCGTCGAGCACTATTCGACCGGGATGCCCAAGCTCTTTGCGAGCGACATCGTCATCCACGACCGTGAGACCGGCGAGAGCATCCCCGCGCGCGTCGAAGTGAATCATCCGGCGCGGCATCGCGGTATCGAGATCTACCAATCGAGCTTCGATGACGGCGGCTCCAGTGTGAAGCTGCAGGCCGTGCCGCTCAACGGCACAGCCAAGCCATTCGAGATCGAAGGTGTGATCGGCGGCTCTTCCCAGTTGACCAAAGGTCAGGGCGACGCCGCTGAGAAAATGACGTTGGAGTACACCGGCTTGCGTGTCATCAACGTCGAGAATTTCGGCGGCGCTGACAAGCCGGGCACTGACGTGCGCAAGGTGGACCTGCGCGCGTCGCTCGATGCGCGCATGGGAGCAGCCAACAAGACGGCCACCAAGAAGGAACTGCGCAATGTGGGCCCCAGCATCATGTACAAGCTGCGCGATGCGGCCGGGCAAGCCCGCGAATTCCACAACTACATGCTTCCCGTGGACCTGGGCGATGGCGCCCCGGTGTTCCTCATGGGCACGCGCGACGACCCCGTCGAGCCATTCAAGTTCCTGCGCATACCGGCCGATGACCAGGGGGGGCTCGAGGGCTTTACGCGCCTGCGCGCCGCACTCGCGGACGCCTCTTTGCGTGACCTGGCCGTGAAGCGCTACGCGGCCAAGGCGACCGACCCGTCCAAGCCCGATCTGACCGCCCAGCTCGCCGCATCCGCCAGCCGCGCGTTGTCGATGTTCGCGGGCGTGGGCGCTCCGCCGGGTGCAGGTGGCAAGCCGGGCGCCGGCCTGCAGGCCATCTCGGACTTCATGGAAGCGAACCTGCCCGAGTCGGAACGTGGGCGCGCCGGCGAGGTATTGATCCGTATCCTCAACGGCGCACTGTATGAGCTCGCGCAGGTCACCCGCGAACAGGCCGGTCTGAAGCCATTGGAGCCCAGCGAAAAGACGCAGGGTTTCATGACGCAAGCCGTGCTCGCGCTCAACGACGTGAACGCCTACCCCGTGCCGATGGCCTTCGAGCTCAAGGATTTCAAGCAGGTCCAGGCCAGCGTCTTCCAGGTGACGCGCGGCCCCGGGCGCAATGTGGTGTATCTGGGCTGTGCCTTGCTGATCCTCGGTGTTTTTGCGATGCTGTACGTGCGTGAGCGCCGGGTCTGGTTCTGGTTGGCGCCTGATGGCGACGCCACCCACGCGACGGTGGCGCTTTCGAGCAATCGCAAGACCCTGGACGCCGACCGCGAATTCGCGCTGCTGAAAGAAAAACTGTTAGGAGCCGCCCCATGAACACCGCCACGACGACACTGATCCTGCATCCGGGCTTCTTCGCGCGCCGCTCTGTCTTCGATTGGCTCTTCGCGGCGATCGTGGTGGCCGGCGGCCTCTACGCCTTCGGCAAGTACACCAACTACATGGACGTGTACGAGAAGGGCATCCTCATCGGAGCGATGCCGGCGGCCATCTGGATCGCCTGGTTCTGGCGGCCGCTGCGCGTACTGATGCTCGCGGCCGCTGTGTTCGCGCTGCTTGGCATCGTGTCTTACCAGGGCGATCTCGCGCAGGCGGAACGCGTCTTCTGGTTGAAGTATTTCCTCTCCAGCCAATCCGCAATCCTTTGGATGAGCGTGCTGTTTTTTATGAGCACGGCGTTTTACTGGATCGGCATGATCGCAAATAGCCAGGGCCCGGCGATGGAACGCATCGGCTCGCGCCTGGCATGGGTGGCCGTCGGGATGGCGCTGATCGGCACCTTGGTGCGCTGGTACGAAGGCTATCTGATCGGGACCGATGTCGGCCACATCCCGGTAAGCAACCTGTATGAAGTGTTTGTGCTGTTTTCGTGGCTCACCACGGCTTTCTACTTGTATTTCGAGGACCGTTACGAAACCCGCGCGCTCGGCGCCTTCGTCATGTTGGTGGTGAGTGCGGCGGTCGGTTTTCTGGTTTGGTACACGGTGGTTCGCGAGGCGCACGAGATCCAACCACTGCTGCCGGCGCTGCAAAGCTGGTGGATGAAGCTTCATGTGCCGGCCAACTTCATCGGCTACGGCATGTTCTCCCTTGCGGCGATGGTCGGCTTCGCTTACCTGATCAAGCAGCACCCCGGCGAAGCCAAGTGGTTCCAGCTCGCTCCGCTGTGGCTCCTGGCCATCGCCTTGTGTTTCGTTCCCATTGCCTTCCGGCAACGGGCTGCGGAAGCCGGCGGTAGCTACTGGGTTGGCTACGCACTCATTTCGTCGCTGATCGCCGGCGGCATCATGCTGGGCCGCAAGCGCATCGCTGCGCGCCTGCCTTCGCTCGAGATACTGGACGACGTGATGTACAAGTCGATCGCCGTCGGCTTTGCTTTTTTCACGATTGCCACCGTGCTGGGCGCCTTGTGGGCGGCCGAGGCCTGGGGAGGCTATTGGAGCTGGGACCCCAAGGAAACCTGGGCCCTGATCGTTTGGCTCAATTACGCGGCCTGGCTGCACATGCGCTTGATGAAGGGGTTGCGTGGCACGGTGTCGGCCTGGTGGGCGCTGGCCGGATTGGCAGTCACCACCTTCGCTTTCCTGGGCGTGAACATGTTTCTTTCAGGGCTGCACAGTTACGGCAAGCTCTGACGATTTTTCTGCATCCGTGTAAGGGCTGCGCACGTACTTGTACCAATACTCGTACTTCAAGGAAGCTCGATGCTGATCAAGACGCACTCCCACGGTTTCTCGCACCCGTCGGGGAGTGAAATCACCCCTCGCCTGGTGTACCGCGACCGGCGTGAAATGCTGAAGCTGATGGCTTGCGGCGCGACTGGCGCGGCGCTGGCGTCCTGGACGTCCCGGCAGGCGTTCGCGCAAGTGCCGCGCCCGGGCAAGCTCGCGGCGTTGTCTGCATCCAAGTCCGGGGTGGCCGGCGCCGTGACCATGGAAAAGCTGACCGACTACAAGGATGCCACCAGCTACAACAACTTCTATGAATTCGGCACCGACAAGGCCGATCCCGCGAAAAATGCCCATACGCTGAAGTCAACCCCCTGGACCGTCGAAGTGGATGGCTTGGTCAAGAAACCGGCCAAGTACACGCTGGAAGACCTGGTCAAGTTGAGTGCACAGGAGGAACGCATCTACCGCCTGCGCTGCGTCGAAGGCTGGTCGATGGTCATTCCGTGGGTCGGCTATTCGCTTGCCAAGTTGATCGAGAAGGTCGAGCCGCTCGGCAACGCAAAGTACGTTGAATTCATATCGCAGGCCGATCCCAAGACGATGCCTTTCGTCGGCTCGCGCGTGCTGGACTGGCCCTACGTGGAAGCGTTGCGTATGGATGAAGCCATGCACCCGCTCACACTGCTGTCTTTCGGCATGTACGGCGAAGTGCTGCCCAACCAGAGCGGCGCGCCCGTGCGCGTCGTGGTGCCGTGGAAATACGGCTTCAAAAGCGGCAAGAGCCTGGTGCGCATCCGCTTTACCGATCGCGAGCCCAAGACTGCGTGGAACAAGGCGGCGGCGAGCGAGTATGGGTTTTATTCAAACGTCAATCCCGAAGTGGATCACCCGCGCTGGTCGCAAGCCACAGAGCGCCGCATCGGCGAGGACGGCTTGTTCGCCAAGAAGCGCAAGACGTTGATGTTCAACGGCTACGAGGCCCAGGTGGGGCAGCTGTACGCCGGCATGGACCTCAAGAAGAACTTTTGACCGCAGCTGACGCGGCCCATCGCGGCTCGAGTCTCTCGCGCAACCGCAAAAACGGGAATTCGATCAGCCTGGCCATGCCATATCCGATGACGATCGCAACACCAACTTGCGCCGCCGCCGCGATCAATCCTGCCGCCCAGGGCCCGAGGCCATGTGCCACCAGAAATGCTGCCAGCAACTTGCCAGGGGTCAGGACCATCGTATGCCAAAGGTAAATCGAATACGAGAACACGCCCACGCTCGCCACGGTGCGGAAAGCCGCATGGGACGCGAGCTGCGGCCCGCACTCCCACAGCAGGACAATCGCAGCGCAAAAGCAGAGCCCTTCCAGCGTATAGCCAACGCGAAATTCCAGGGCGGGTCGTGCGGCGGCGAACAGGATCCATGGAATCGCCGCCAGTGCAATGGCAGCAAGGAGCCGACGTCGGCTGGCGAACTTTGCGTACGTTTCGGGCTTGAAAACCCGCAGCCACGCCAGAAGGACGCCATAGAGCAACCCGTCCATGCGGCATTGGGTCTGGTAGAAAGCGGCGTCCATGGCGCCCGCTTGCACGAAGGCGAGCCGAAGCCCCAGGGACAACACGCACAGCACGCCCAGCGTGGCGACC
>JBKJTX010000309.1:0-11532 GCA_046590315.1 Ramlibacter sp.
GCGCGCTGGTGGGCGTGCCGCATCCGGACTTTGGCGAGGTTGGGGTGGCCGTGATCATCCCGAAGCCGGGCGCCAGCGTCGATGGCGACGCCGTGATCGCGCAGCTGAAGAGCCGGCTGGCGAATTTCAAGATCCCCAAGCGCTGCTTCGTGGTCGGGGAGTTGCCGCGCAACACCATGGGCAAGGTGCAGAAGAACCTGCTGCGCGAGGAGCACAAGGCGCTGTTCGCCTGACGCCGAAGGACGGCGGCGCTACTTCTGCTGTCTGAGCACGTAGCGCACGAACCCGTCCACGGAGGTGAACTGGTCGTACAGCGCGCGAGCGGCCGTGTTGTCCTGGCCGGTCACCCAGTACAGCCGGGCCCAGCCCTCCGCGCGCATGGCGTTGCGCAGCCATTCCATCAACGCCTTGCCCACGCCCTTGCCTCGGGCCGACGGCAACACATACAGGTCTTCCAGGTAGCACACGGGCTGCAGCTCCCAGGTGTTCTCGTGGATCACGCAGTTGGCAAAGCCGTAGACCTGGCCATCGACCTCGGCCACGATGCACATGATCGCCGAGTCGGGGTCGAGAATGCGTTTCCAGGTGCGGCTGGTGACCTCTTCGGCGAGGCTTTTACCGTAGAAGTCGCAGTAGCCGCGCCAGAGCTGGCGCCAAGTGGCTTCGTCGGCGGGAAGGGCGGAGCGGATGGTCGGGGCGGACATGAAGCACCCTATTGTGCCGCGAGTCGCCCCGCCAGGTCTGGTGGGGCTAGAGCTGCGCAGCGAGCAGCACCGCAGCGTGCACGGCCTCGCGCGTCGTGCCGTCCTGAATCTGGTGCCGGCAGCTCGTGCCGTCAGCCACCACGATGGCGCCTGGGAATTTGCGCACCGCAGGCAGCAGCGTCAACTCCGCCATCTGCATCGACACGTCGTAGTGGGTGGCCTCGTAGCCGAAGCTGCCGGCCATACCGCAGCAACTGCTCTCGATCACTTCCGGCTGCACGCCGGGAATCAGCTTGAGGACGTCGACCACGGGGGGCAGCGCGCCGAAAGCCTTCTGATGGCAATGCCCATGCACGAGCACGCGTTTGTCGAGTGGGCGCAGCCGTTTCTTCAATGCTTCGAGACGCCCTTGACCCGATTCCCGCGCGAGGAATTCCTCCAGCAACAAGGCCTGGCTCGATACCGTCTGCGCCGCGGCACCCAAACTCAGGGTCAGCAACTCATCGCGCAGCGTCAGCAAACACGACGGCTCGAGGCCCACGATCGGGATGCCCTTGTCGGCGAATGGCAGCAGCGACTCCACGACTTCGCGGGCTTTGGCGCGCGCCTCGTCCACCATGCCACTGGCGAGGTAAGTGCGGCCGCAGCACAGATGCTTGCCGTTGCCCGCCAGTTTGGTGGCGATGTGGACCGTGTAGCCCCCGGCCTCCAGTACCCGCATGGCTGCGTGTGCATTGGCTGATTCGAAATAGCCATTAAAAGTGTCGACGAACAGCACCACGGGCTTGGCCGCCGCCAGCACCTCTTCGCGCGTGCAACTGCCGGTCACGTCGTTGAACAGGTGGCGCCTGCGCCATTGAGGAAGACGGCGCCGCGCGGACAGACCCAGCATCTTCTCACCGAGCCGCTGCAGCAGCGGGCTCTCGTTGCGCAGATTGAGCAATCCGGCGAAGCGGCTCGCCAGGTGCGCGTAGTCGGGCAGCCGCGCGATGAGCTTGTCGCGCAGCGTCCAGCCGTGCTTGCGTTTGTAGTGATACAGGAACTCCACCTTCATCTTCGCCATGTCCACACCGGTCGGGCACTCGCGCTTGCAACCCTTGCAGCTCACGCACAGATCCATCGCTTCGCGCACCGCCTCGCTCGCGAGGCCATCAGGACCGAGCTGGCCCGACAGGGCGAGCCGCAGGGTGTTGGCGCGACCGCGCGTCACGTGCTGCTCATCGCGCGTTGCGCGGAAGCTTGGGCACATGGTGTCGGCGTCAAATTTTCGGCAGTGCCCATTGTTGTTGCACATCTCCACGGCTTTGCCGAAGCCATGCGCTGGGTCACCGCCGGAGCCGGGCGTTGAAACGCGCTCGGTGGCCGGATCGTTTTGCACGTCCCACGTGCTCCAGTCCAGCACCGGCTGCAGCGGAATCACTTTATACGCCGGCGAGTACCGCATGAGGCGAGCATCGTCCATGCGCGGCGGATCGACGATTCGGTTGGGCGAGAGCAGATTGATCGGGTCGAGGAGATGCTTGATTTCGGCAAAGCCCTCGGTGATCCGAGGCCCAAACTGCCAGCCTATCCACTCACCGCGGCACAGGCCGTCTCCGTGTTCACCGCTATAGGCACCTTTGTACTTGCGCACCAGTGCCGAAGCCTCCTCAGCGATGGCTCGCATTTTGGAGGCGCCGCTGGTGCGCATGTCCAGGATGGGCCGAACGTGCAACGTTCCCACCGACGCGTGCGCATACCAGGTGCCTTTGCTGCCGTGTTTGCGGAATACCTCGGTCAGCGCGTCGGTGTATTCCGCCAAATGCTCCAGCGGCACGGCGCAGTCTTCGATGAAACTCACCGGTTTGCCGTCGCCCTTCAAGCTCATCATGATGTTGAGCCCGGCCTTGCGCACCTCCCACAGGTTCTCCTGCGGCAGGTCCTCGGTCATACACACGACGGACCCAGGCAAGCCGAGATCGCCCATCAGTTCGACCAGTTCGGCGAGCTTGCGCGCGAGCGACACTTTGTCACCCCCGGAAAACTCGACCAGCAGCACTGCTTCGGGCTGGCCGAGCACGGCGGTGCGAATGATCGGCTCAAAAGCCGGGTTCTGCAGCGACAAGTCGATCATCGTGCGATCGACCAGCTCGACCGCAGTGAGGGTGACGTCCCCGGATGCGACGTGCCCGTTCGCGTTCCCCAGCTTCACGATGTGCTGGGCCGAGTCCATCGCCTGGTAGAAAGTCGGGAAGTTCACGACGCCCAGGACCTTGGCCTTCGGCAACTCGGCGAGTTGCAGGGTGAGCGAGCGCGTGAGGGCGAGCGTGCCCTCGCTGCCGACCAAGAGGTGCGCCAGATTCACCGAACCGTCGGACGTATAGGGCCGCTCGTTCTGGTTGCGGAAGATGTCGAGGTTGTAGCCGCCGACGCGCCGCAGCACCTTGGGCCAGTGTTGGTCGATGTCGGGCGCGAGCGCGGCGGCCAGTTCCTTCACGTGGCGTCCCAGGTCGCGCGCCGCGCCCACGCTGTCTTCATAGCGCCCGAAGCGATGGAGTCGGCTGTCGGACGTCCAGGCCTGCGCGCCCAGGACGTTGTGCACCATGTTGCCGTAGGCGATGCTGCGGCTGCCGCACGAATTGTTGCCCGCCATGCCACCGAGCGTGGCCTGCGCGCTGGTGGAAACATCGACCGGAAACCACAGGCCCAGCCGCTTGAGCGCGAGATTCAAGTGGTCCAACACCATCCCCGGCTCGACCTCGGCGGTGCGCGCTGCCGGATCGAAGTGCAGGATTTTGCGCAAGCCCTTTGAGTGGTCGATCACGAGGCCCGCTCCAACGGTCTGGCCGCACTGGCTGGTGCCGGCGCCGCGCGGCACGATGGGCACCTTCAGGTCGCGGCAGATGTCGAGCGCCAACTTGACGTCGTCCGGGCCCTGCGGCACGAACACCCCGACGGGCATGACCTGGTAGATGGAAGCGTCGGTAGCGTAGCGGCCGCGGTCGGCGAGCGAAAACAGCACTTCGCCCTCGGTCTCCTTTGCAAGCTTGCGCGCCAATTCGCCGGCGACTTGGTTGCTCGCTCGGGCCACTTGGTCGTAAGTCGCTGCCGGAACCTCGTTCGCGACCTTCGAGGGCAAGCGCGCATTCATGAAGCGCGCCCCGAAGGTTGGTCGCCAGAGGTTCTGCGCAGTTGGTCGATCACCGCGTCGCGCTTGTTGTGGAGATGTGTGGTGAGCACCGCGCGCATCGCCACCGGATCGCGGGCCGACAAGGCGTCGACCATCTGTTCGTGCTCCTTCACCGCGCGCTTCCACTTGGAACCGTCCTGGTTGGAGCGAAAGCGCAGAGCCTGCAGCCGCGCGTTGACCTGGTTGTAGGTGACGGTGAGCACCGGGTTTCTCGCCGCCGCATTGATCGCCCTGTGTATCTGCGCGTTGATGCTGTAGTAGCCCGACAGGTCGCTGCGCGTGTACGCGCCCATCATCTCGTAGTGCATCGCGCGAATCTCGGCGAGTTCTGCTTCGGTGATGCGCTGGGCCGCGAGTTCACCCGACATCGCTTCCAGCCCCGCCATCACTTCGAAGGTGTTCAGCACGTCGGCTTCGGACAGCGAAACGGCGATGGCGCCGCGATTGGGTAAGAGCTCGACCAGGCCTTCAGCGGCCAGCATCTTGATCGCCTCGCGCAGCGGCGTGCGGGAGACCTGAAGCACCTGCGCAAGCTCTCGTTCATTGAGCTTCGCGCCCGGCGCAATACGGTTTTCCACCAACATCTGGCGCAGGCGGTGGGCGGCCTGCTCGTGCAGCGCGGCGCGAGGAATGGAAATGATGTCAGCAGTCATGATGCCAATATTGTATGCAAAAATAAGCAGCTTAAATGGCTAATTCAACTATGGGGCTATATTGACAATTGAACTTTGTATGCAAAAATCAACCCAATTGCCCCGCCCGTCCCTCGCCATGCTCACGCTCGACTATCACCCCACCGGCCGTCACTTTTTGCAAATACCCGGTCCCTCTCCGGTGCCCGACCGTGTCCTGCGCGCGATGAGCCTGCCGACCATCGATCACCGCGGGCCCGAGTTCGGTGAACTGGGCCTGCGCGTGATCAAGGGAATGCAACAGATCTTCCAGACGCGCCACCCCGTGATCATCTACCCGGCGTCGGGCACAGGAGCGTGGGAAGCTGCGCTCGTCAACCTGCTCAGTCCCGGTGACCACGTGCTGATGTATGAAACCGGGCACTTCGCGAGCCTCTGGAACAGGATGGCCACGCGGCTCGGGGTTAAGGCCGAATTCCTGGGCTTGCCCGGCGTCGAAGGATGGCGCCATGGCGTGCAGCCGCAGATGATCGAAGAGCGACTGAAGGCCGACACTCAGCACGCAATCAAGGCTGTGTGCGTCGTTCATAACGAAACCTCCACCGGCGTCACGAGCAACATCGCTGGTGTGCGCAAGGCCATCGACAGCGCCAGGCATCCGGCGCTGCTGCTGGTCGACACGATCTCGGGCCTCGCCTGCGCCGACTACCGCCATGACGAGTGGGGTGTGGATGTTTCCATCGGTGGATCGCAAAAGGGCCTGATGCTGCCGCCAGGCATCAGCTTCAACGCGCTCTCGCCCAAGGCCATCGAGGCAAGCAAGGCGGCAAAGCTACCCAAGGCATTCTGGGCCTGGGACGAGATCATCGAGTTAAACAACACGGGCTACTGGCCCTACACGCCCAACACCAATCTGCTGTATGGCCTGGCCGAAGCGTGCGACATGATCCTCGCGCCCGAACACGGCGGCCTGCCCGCGGTTTTTGCACGGCATCAGCGCTGGGGCGAGGGCGTGCGCGCCGCTGTGAATGCATGGGGCCTTGCGATTCAGTGCGCGGACCCGGCCGTGTATTCGCCGGTTCTTACCGGCGTGATGGTGCCCGAGGGCATCGATGCCGATGCCGTACGCAAAGTGATTTACGAACGCTTCGATTGCTCTTTGGGCACGGGCCTGGGCAAAGTCAAGAGGCGGATGTTTCGCATCGGCCATCTCGGCGACAGCAATGACCTCACGCTCATTGCCGCGCTCAGCGGCTGCGAGATGGGCCTGAAGCTTTCCGGCGTGAAGCTGGCCGGCTCGGGCGTGCAGGCCGCGATGGATTTTTTCGCTTCGCATCCGGCGCGTGCGCCTTTGCAAATGGCGGCGTAGAAGGCGCGCGACCCCAAATTTTACGTAGCACCAAGGAGACAACATGCAACGCAGAACTTTCACCATCGCAACGGCGGCGACCGCTGCAACACTCGCTGCGCCCATGCTGCGCGCGCAGGACCTGCCCAAGGGGCCGGTGCGCATCATCGTGGGGTTCGCGCCGGGCGGCGGAACGGACATCCTGGCGCGCGTGATCGGCCAAAAGCTAGGCGACATCTGGAAGATCCCGGTGCTGATCGAGAACAAGTCCGGTGCGTCCGGCACCATCGCGGCCGACTACGTTTCCAAGCAGCCTGGCGACGGCAACACGCTCCTGATGGCGCACATCAATAGCCAAGCCATCACGCCGGCGCTGGTGAAGTTGAACTACAACCCGGTCCGTGATTTCCAACCGATTGTCCTGGTAGGCGTCACGCCCAACCTGCTGATCTGCAACGAACAGCAGCCTGCGCGGACGGTGAAGGACGTGGTCGAACTGTGCCGCAATAATCCGGGCCGCGTCACGTTCGGGTCGGCCGGCAACGGCTCGGCCCAGCACCTCGCGCTTGAGATGTTCATGCTCGCGGCCAAGGTGAAGGCCATCCACGTGCCCTACAAGGGCTCGGGCCCGATGCTCACCGACCTGCTGGGCGGCACAGTTCAGTACAGCTTCGACACAATGACGGCCGCGACGCCCCACGTGAAGAGCGGTAAGGCCATTGCCATCGCACAAACGCGCTTGGCGCGGGCCAAGGCTTATCCCAACGTTCCGACCATGGCCGAGTCAGGTTTTCCTGGATTTGACGCGACCACGTGGTACGGCCTGGTCGGCCCTGCCGCGATGCCGATTGCGATGGCCAAGCGCATGAACGAGACCATCAACAAGGTGATGCTGTTGACCGACGTGGCAGAAAAGCTTGAGGCCTCCGGCGCGTCCGGCGGCGGCGGCTCCACCGAGAAGTTTGCCGAGTTCACGCGCACGGAACTCGCGAAGTGGGCCAAGGTCATCAAGGATGGCGGAGTCAAGGTTGACACCTGAGTCGCTCATCCCAGCGGCCGAGTCCAGGCGCCTGCCACTTGAAGGCGTCCGCGTCCTGGACATCAGCCAGGTGATGGCGGGCCCGTATGCCTGCATGCTGCTTGCCGACCTGGGCGCCGACGTGATCAAGATCGAGCCGCCCGGAACCGGCGACCAGACGCGTGGCGCCATGGGGTTCAAGATGAAGGGGCCCGACAGCATGGGCTTTCTCAACATGAACCGCAACAAGCGCAGCGTCACGCTCAACTTGAAGTCGCAAGCCGGGCGCGAGGTGCTCCTGCGCATGGCTAAGGATGCGGACATCCTGATTGAAAACTATCGCCCCGGCGCCATGAAGCGGCTGGGTCTGGGCTACGACGACCTGAAGGAGCTCAACCCGCGGCTGGTCTACACCAGCATCTCGGGATTTGGTCAAAGCGGCCCCTGGTCCGATCGTCCCGGCTTCGACCTGATGGCTCAAGCCATGTCGGGCGTGATGAGCGTAACGGGCTACCCGGGCGGCCCGCCCGTGAAGTGCGGCGTGCCGGTGGCCGATATCGGTTGCGCGTTGTTCGCGATTTACGCGACCCTTGCCGCCTACATCGGGGCGAAGAGCTCGGGCGCGGGCCAACACGTCGATGCATCGCTGTTCGACACCGCGCTGGCGTTTTCGGTCTGGGACATCTGCGACTACTGGGGCACCGGCAAGCCGCCGCAGCCACTGGGCACGTCGAACAAGATGACTGCGCCTTACCAGGCAATGGCGTGTTCGGACGGCTACTTCGTCATGGGCGCCAACAACCAGAAATTGTGGGAGAAGCTCTGCAAGTTGATGGGGCGTGGCGATTTGCTCGCAGACGAACGCTTCGGCACGATTTCGCAGCGCCTCAACAACCGTGCCGCGCTGGAGCACGAGCTGGAGAAGACCTTCCGGCAGAAGTCCAAGGACCATTGGGTGGAGACCCTGCTCGAAGCAGGTATTCCGGCGGGGCCCATCCTCACGTACCCGGAAGCCTTCCAAGGCGAGCACGGCCGCGCTCGCAACATGCGCATGGAGATCGATCATCCCATCGAAGGAAAGGTGCCAAACATAGGTTTCGCCGTGAAGCTGTCGGGCACGCCGCAGCAGGTACGCCGGCATCCGCCGCTGCTGGGCGAGCACACAGCGGAAGTGCTGGCGGAAATCGGCATCGACGACGAGGAGCGTGCGCGCCTGGAAGCGCAAGGCGCCTTTGCGGCATGAGCGAAGGGGCCGTGCACCTGAGCATCGAGGGCGGTATCGCGCGCGTGGTGTTCGACCGCCCGCAGGCGCGCAACGCCATGACCTGGTCGATGTATCAGCAGTTCGGCGATATCTGCAAGCGCCTCCGGGGCGACGCGGACGTTCGGGCGGTGGTGTTTCGCGGCACGGGAGGTGAAGCCTTCGTCGCCGGCACCGACATCGAGCAGTTCAAGCAATTCAAGACGGGCCAGGACGGCGTGGAATACGAACGCCGCATCGACGAGGCCATTGCCCGCCTCGAGTCGCTGCCCATGCCCACGTTGGCGGTGATCGAAGGTTGGGCGGTGGGTGGCGGCCTGGCCATCGCTACCGCCTGCGACATCCGCATCGCGACTGCCGGCGCAAAGCTGGGCGTGCCGATTGCCAGGACCTTGGGCAACTGCCTGTCCATGGCCAACCTCACAAGACTCGTCGCGGCTTTCGGCGAGCCACGCGTGCAGCGGATGTTGATCGCCGCCGAAATGCTGACGGCGTCCGAAGCGCAGGCTTGCGGCTATCTTGCCGAAGTGGTGGAGCCAGCGGCAGCCGATGAAGCCGTGCAGCGGCATGCGCAGCGGCTCGCCGCGATGGCGCCCGTCACGCAGGCGGTCGTCAAGGAAACGCTGCGCCGTCTGCGGATGCACCGTTTGCCACCCGCCGAAGACCTGATTCGCCGCTGCTATGGCAGCGAAGATTTTCAAGAGGGCGTAGCGGCCTTTGTACAGAAGCGCACGCCGCAGTGGCGGGGGCGCTGAGAAAAGTAGCGAACGCTGGTCGGCGTCAGAACATGCTCGCCCCGATGTTGATCAGGAGCGCCAGCACGGTCGTATTGAACAGGTAGGCCAGGACGCAATGAATGGAGCCGATCCTGCGCATCTTCTTTGAGGTGAAGGAGATGTCGGCCGTCTGGCCGGAAGTCCCGATAACGGCTGAGAAATAGAAAAAATCTCCGTAGTCCGGCTGTTCGTCGCTCGGAAACTGCAATCCCGGCGGGCGTGCATGACTCACGTCTGCGTAGTATTCGTGGGCGTAGTGCAGTGCGAACATGATTTGAATGAAGGCCCAGGACGACACGACTGTCAGGCCCGCCAGTGCGATGTGTGCCGCGCGCTGCAGGCCGTGCATGTCTTTGACAACGGCCAGTTCTGCGGCTATCGCAACCAGGCTTGCGACGCTGGTGACCACCACCAGGAACAAGAGAACCAGTTGACCGTCGTCCTGAAGCTGGGCGCGGCGGCGCATGTGGTGATGTTCCGAGCGGAGCATCATGATCACAGCCAATGTCACATACAGACAGGTCTCGACGTTCCAGGCAATCAGAAACCGGGTCACCATGTGGAACTGAAATTCTCCAGGCAGCAGGAAGCCCACGGCGAGTGCAATGGCCGTCGTGATGAAGATGCGCGGTCGGGCGCGTATCACCCGAAGCAGACTATTGCGATGCCAGTTCATCATCGACCTTTAAAAAATAGACGCGCGCCCGACTGCCGCGAGATGGAAATGCATCATTGGGGAAAGCCGCGCAGAATCGCTGCCACGCGTTCCGTTTCGGCCCTGTCGCAAGCGACGTAGTCCCAGAACGCCTGGTCGACCGAGGCTTCGGCGAACTGTGCTTCGCCGAGAGGCTCGCCGTGAATGCTCAGCACGTCGTAGCCCAGTGCGTCGAAGAAGCGGAAGACCTCGCGCGGATCGACGTCATAAGCCGCGTAGCTGGCCTGGCCGAATTCGAAGGCGATCACGGGCCTGCACCGGCCAATCATGTCGCGTGCGCCCAGCAGCACCTTGTACTCGGCGCCCTCTGTGTCGATCTTGATGAAGCGCGGCGCCGGCAGCGCCATTGCGTCCAGCCGATTTAACTGAACGGTCACCTGCTCGGTTCGGGTGGGTCCGTTGTAGGTCGTGCGCTGCTTGAGGCCGGACTCCTCTGGCAAATCGACGGCGATGACGAATTCTGCTGTGCCGATCTCATCTGACAACGCTGTTTCCTGGACAGTGACGTTGTGAACATCGAGCGATGCCAGCCGGCCGTGCAGCAACTTCACGATTGCGGGACTCGGTTCGAACGCCGTCACGCTGCCTTGCCTGCCCACTACGCAGCTCATGGGAAGGGCGTGGCGGCCGGTGTGAGCACCAATGTCGATGCATGCATCACCCACTCGGAGCAGCGACATGTACAGATGCTGGAGCCGGTCCTCGAACCCGGTGTGGCCCTGGCTGGCCGCGACCAGGGCCGTTCGTATCATTTGCGGAGCGTCCGCGTGCTTTTGTAGCTGCAGTTGCGCCCAGCGATCGATTGCCTTTGCGCCAGAGGTCCCCGACTGTCCGGGTGTCAGGACGCGGTGGCCGGGGATGTTTGCCGCCGCTGCGTCCGCGCGCGCGTCGAAGCAGACGTGAACATCTTCCGGCGCAAAGATTGCCTTGGCCGCGGGCGCTTCAGGCTCGCTACGAGTTTTGGCGGGCGCGCCGCGCAGGAGCTGCGCGCCGGCCCGGGCTACCGCCATGACAGGTGCCTGCAGCGGTCCCGGTAAATGGGCGATCAAACTTTTCTCGCGCGCCCGCAGACCCGTAACCGCGGGGACCGCCGCCGCGGTCTCGAGCGAGCGCACTGCGCTCGCCGCATCGATCGAAGTGAATCCGCCCCAGGCGTTCAGCATGCAAAAGGCGAAATATCCCTGTGGGAGTTGGATCGCCATGCGGACACACTCGGCCTGCAGGGATTTCTGCGCACCGGACGCACTATCGATCAAGAGCGGCGCGGTAACGTCGAGCCACACTTTAGGCATGGTCTGTCGCTTTCATTGTTGTTGTGTGGGCGAGGTGCTGGGCTCAGTCGCTTGTGTAGCATCCATACTAGCGATCATTTTGCGCACATCGGCACCATCCGACGAATCATATGAAAGTGAACCGAATCATTGCCAACGTGACGGCGCACGAGCCCGCCGATGCAGACAAGTTCTATCGCGAGATTCTCGGACTGGATCTCGTTATGGATCACGGTTGGATTCGCACCTACGCCAGCACATCAAAGATGACGGTACAAGTGAGTTTTGCGAATCAAGGTGGTTCCGGGACGCCGGTGCCAGACCTGTCGATTGAAGTGGATGATCTTGACGAGGCGATGCGACGATTCGCAGCGGCCAGTATCCCGCTCGAATACGGGCCGGTGAGTGAGCCTTGGGGAGTTCGGCGGCTTTACGTCAAAGATCCATTCGGCAGACTGGTGAACATCCTGCAGCACGAATGACCGCAGCTGTTTGATCAATCCGGAGGTCCCATGGAAATTCCAGCGCTTCTTCAATTCATGCGCTCCAATAAATGGGCGGTGGAGGCATCTGCCTCGCGAGAAGGCGCTGCGCAGGCCGCGATCATCGGGATTGCGGTCTCCGACGAACTTGAAATT
>JBKJTX010000343.1:0-3083 GCA_046590315.1 Ramlibacter sp.
GGAAGGGCACGCTGAGCCGGATCACGGATTCCGCGCGTGTTGCCGGGAGAGCGGAAGCCAGGCACAAGCCGGCCAACAGGGTGCGTCGCTGCATGAGAGCGTCTCCTTTTTGATGACTCCGTAGTTTCCTCATGCCGGCCCCGCGAGAAAAGCGAAAGAATGGCGCAAGGTTGTGCCCATTCGTCGAAGTTGACTCTGTCCCTCCCCTCCCTGCACCTTCTGAAGGCCCTGATCGCCACGGCCCGCCACGGCAGCATGTCGCGTGCCGCGCTCGATCTGCACCTCACGCCCGGCGCCGTCAGCAAGCAGATCCTCGAGCTGGAGGACGGGCTGGGCGTCACGCTCTTCGAACGAGTGCGCAAGCAACTGCATCTCACACCTGCCGGCGAGCGCTACGTGAACCGCCTGCAGCCTTTGATCGCGCAGATGGAGGAGGCCACCGCAGCCTTGTTGCAAGACATCGGCAAGCCCATGAGCCTGGGCGTCGCCACGGTGCCTGCGTTCGGCGCCAAGTGCCTGTTCCCTCACATCGGCGAATTCCACCGCCTGCACCCGCAGATCGAACTGCGGTATCTCCCTTACGTGAATGCGTATGACTTCGACGCGCCCGACCTCGACTGCGCCATCCGGTGGGGCGGTGGAACGTGGCCGGCGACCCGGGCGGACTACCTGATCGGGCACGACATGGTCGTGGTGGCCCGCCCGCGCTCGGCCGGCGGGCCCGACCTGCGCGAGCCGCATGACATCGTGGGGCAGCCACTGCTGCATCACGTGAAAGGGCTCGACGGGTGGGCGCGCTGGTGCGAAGCCAATGACGTGCGCGGCGTCAACACGCAAACAGGTCCGCAGATCGACATGGTGTCGTCGATCATTCAGGCCGTGGCTGGCGGCCTCGGTCTCGGGCTGCTACCGCGGTGCGTGGTGGAGGAAGAGATCGCCGCGGGCCTGGTGCAGTGCCCTTTTGAACCGACGCGCATTCCGGTGGCGGGCTACTACCTCTGCTATCCGGAAGTCAAGGCGAACCTGCCGCAACTGGCAGCGTTTCGAGAATGGCTGCTGGGCCGCGTGCGGACGTAACGTCGCAGGCGGTCTCAACGCGCAACCACCGCGCCAGCACGTCGTACAGCTGCGCCGGCTCGAAGGGCTTGATCAGGAAGTCGTTCATCCCCGCTGCAAGGCAACGGTCGCGGTCCTGGTTCATCGCGTTGGCGGTCATGGCCACAATCGGCACGCCCGTTTGACCCCGGCTGCGAATGATTCGGGTGGCTTCCACGCCGTCCATCACAGGCATCTGCATATCCATGAGCACCAGGTCATAGGTACCTGCCTGCATCATGTCCAGCGCCACTTGCCCGTTCTCTGCGATCTCGACCCGCACGCCGGCGTCCGACAGCAGTTCCTCGGCGACGATCTGGTTGATGTCGTTGTCTTCCACCAGCAAGACTCTGCGGCCGCGAACGTAGTCGGGCGCTACGATCGGCTCCGGCGCGAGCGCCACGCTGTATGCAACCGGTGCCGAGGCGCTTCCCAGCGCCAGGCGTGCGGTGAACCAGAAGGTGCTGCCCTCACCGTAGCGGCTCTCGACGCCGACGTCGCCACCCATTAACGCGGCCAGTTGCTTGCAGATGGCAAGCCCCAGGCCGGTGCCGCCGAAACGCCTGGTCGTGGAATTGTCAGCCTGAGAGAAGTTGGTGAAGAGCCGCGCGATCTGCTCGCTCGTGAGCCCGATCCCCGTGTCCGACACCAGAAACCGAAGGACCACCGAGGCCTCATCCATCGCATCCATTTGCACCCGCACGAGAATCGCACCCTTGTCGGTGAACTTGACGGCATTGTTCGCGTAGTTGACCAGGATCTGCGCCAGGCGCATTGGATCGCCGCGCAAATCCGCCGGGACGCCGGGATCGATCTCGAAGCGCACATCCAACGACTTCGCAGTGCACTTGTCGGCCACGAGACTGACCGCGTCCTCCAGTAACTTAGACAGCTCGAAGTCCGCGCTCTCCAGGTCCAGCTTGCCTGCCTCGACCTTGGAAAAATCCAGGATGTCGTTGAGGATGCCGAGCAGATGCTGCCCGGACGAACGGATTTTGTCCACGTAGCCGCGCTGCCGTTCACTCAGTCCGCTCTTCAACGCCAGGTGCGAAAGACCCAGGATGGCGTTCATCGGGGTGCGAATTTCGTGGCTCATGTTGGCGAGAAACTCGGACTTCATGCGTGTCGCCTCTTCGGCCAGCTCTTTGGCCGCCCGCGCGGCCTCCTCCTGCTGTTTGCGTTCGGTGATGTCGCGGCCCACGGCGAGCAGGCCCAACACGTTGCCCTCGGGGTCGCGCAGGGGGCTGCGCACTATGTCGAGGAGCGCACGTCGGCCATCGCCGTAGGTGACCCACTCTTCTTCGGTAGAACGAATTTGGCTTTCCATCACCCTGGCATCCCAGGCGGCGATGACGCTCGCCCGTTCGGGCGGAAAGAGCTCGTGCACGCGTTTGCCGGCCACCTCGGAGGCGGGATGGCCGCACAGCGCCGCAAACGCCTCATTGCAGCCCAGGTACTCGCCGTCCGGGCCCTTGTACACAATCGCGTCCGGTATCGAGTCCACCAGCGCCGTCAACAACGCGCGTTGCTGCCGCACTTCATTGTCCTGCTGGTGCTGGCGCGTCACATCGCGGAAGCTGCAAATAAAAACCTTGCGCCCGTTGTCGACGGCGCGCGAGACGGTTGTGTCCACGTGGAGCACTTTGCCGTCCTGACGCTGGTAGCGGGTGCGAAACGTCAGCGGCAGTCCCTTGTCGAGCCACTCGTCAAGCTTGACGCTATCCTCCACGTTGTAGTCGATGTCTACGTCGGTGATGATGTGGCCTCTCATCTGCGCCAGCGGCCACTTCAGTACCTTGCATGCGGCATGGTTGGCGTAGGTGATCCGGTGGTTCTCGCCATCGACCCAAAGGATCGGACCGGCATTCTCGATGACGGCCTCGTTCAGGGCCATCTTCTCCCGCAGCCTCGAAATCGTGAGCTGGGCTTGCGCCAACTCATGCTCCAGCGCCTCCGATCGATCGGTGAACGACTCCGCCGCCTCACTG
>JBKJTX010000504.1:0-11867 GCA_046590315.1 Ramlibacter sp.
TAGCGGCGCATGTAGGGACCGTCGCACAGGTACTTTTCCAAAGCCTCAACGGTCGATACAAAGCGCGCATCGTTCGGGTCGATGAAGTTCACCTCGGCCATCAGCAGCACACTCGCGTCCAAGTCCTTGCCGCCGAAACTTTCGGCGAAGGCCTGGCGCTGTTCGTTCCACGATTCGCGCAAAATTCGTTCGCGGATCACGTCGGCGCGCTCGCGCCAGTAGTTAATCCGGTCGGGCAGATTCAGAGTCGCTGCCACCTTCGCTAGGCGGTCGCACGCGGCCCAGCTCATGAGCGCCGACGAGGTATGAATGCGGGCGCGAGTGCGCAGCTCCCACATACCCGCGTCGGGCTGGTCATAGATGCGGAAGGCCCGCTCGCCCACCGCCTCGAGGTGGCCAAATTCGGCCTTGCCCGCGCGGCGGAACAGGCGGTGGTCGTGGAACGACTGCGACGCACCCAGGATGATGTTGCCGTAGACGTCGTGCTGAAAGTGTTCCTGCGCCTGGTTGCCGACTCGCACCGGGCCCTGACCGCGATACCCGGGCAGGTGGTTGAGGATGGCCTCGGGTAGCTGTTCTTCCTGACCGATGCCGTAGAGGGGCTGGATGTGGCCGTCACCCGATCGAACGACCACGTTGTTCAGCCAGCGCAGGTACTCTTCCATCGTCGCCACTTCCGACAGGCTGTTGAGCGCACGCACAACGAAGAATGCGTCGCGCAGCCAGCAGTAGCGGTAGTCCCAGTTGCGCCCGCTGTTCGCGGCCTCGGGGATGCTGGTGGTCATCGCCGCCACGATGGCGCCGGTGTCCTCGAACAGCGACAGCTTCAACGTGATGGCCGCGCGGATTACAGCGTCCTGCCATTCCAGCGGAAGCGACAGCGCCCGCGTCCAACTGCGCCAGTAGCTCGCGGTCTCCTGCTCGAAGCCGCGCGCCGTGTCCTCGATGCCGGACAGCAATGTTTCGTCCGGACCGAGGATGAAATTCATCGGCCGGTCAACCACGAAGAAGGTCTCGGCCAGGAGGTAGCTGAGCGGAGCGTCCGTGTTCAGCCGCAGCGCCTGACTGGCGCCAACATAGCGCAGGTGCGTGCTGCCCTGCGTGACCAGTGGCGCTTGGCGGCCCCAATCGAAGCGCGGCCGCACCACCATGCGCACGCGCGGCGAGCCAGAGATCACCTTCAAGCGCCGGACCAGCGTCAGTGGACGAAAGGTGCGCCCGCGGTTAAAAAAGCGCGGCGCCAGGTCGGTGATCTCGATCCCCTGGCCTTGCGCGTCATAAAGCCGCGTTTTGAGGATGGCAGTGTTCGGCTCGTACGCCTGCTCGCTGCGCTCGAAATTTTCCAGTTCGATCGCCCACTGGCTGCCGTTCTCGCTGGGGTCGAGCAGTGCGTTGAAGACCGGGTCGCCGTCGAAGCGTGGCAGGCAACACCACACGATGCGCGCGCGCTCGTCGATCAACGCGCTGTACGCGCAGTTGCCGATGATGCCAAGATTGAGCGACGGTTGCAGGGCGTGCAGCGGCGCGTTCATGCGTTGGCCTTTCCGGCCTTCGCGGCCACGGCGGCTTGGAGTTGGCAGCGAAGCACGGCGGGAGACTCCAGGCGCTGCCACGCCACGCTGGAGCCTTCACCCACCTTGATACCGAGGCCCCGCAGGCGCTGGACGGTGGCAAAACCAACTTCATCGGTGAAGTCGTCGCCCACGAACACGGGACCGCGGCCGGCGAAAGGCGGCTCTTGCATGAACGCCTCGATGGCGTGCCCCTTACTCGCCCCGCCGGGTTTGGCTTCGGCCACCATTTTTCCGCGCAGCAGCGTGAGCCCGGGTGACTGCTCCACGGCGGTTTGCATCACCGCCAAGCATTGCTCCTCGAGTTCGGGAGCCTGGCGATAGTGGAGCGCAACAGAGCCGCGCTTGTTCTCGACCCGCAACTGGGGATGCTGGGCAGCCAGCGCTTGCGCAGCCTCCTCGACCTTCTCAAGGGAATGCGTCGACAGCAGCGTCAATTCGCCGTTGGCGGCGCGGCGCTCGGCGCCGTGAACGCCGGCAACCGGCAACCGCAGCGGGTGCAGGAACGCATCGATTTGCTCGATCGGGCGGCCCGAAATGAGCGCCAGCGCACCGCCGAGGTAATTGTTGAGCGAGTCCAGCGTGCCAACGAGTCCCGAAGGAATGATGACCGCTTCCGGTTGGGCGGCGAGGTCCACCAGCGTGCCATCGAAGTCGAGGAAGAGGGCGCAAGACGGATACAGAATGTCCACTAAATTCATGGTGACCGACCCTAGCAGACGCCCATCCGCAGCACCAGACCACACGGCCTCTAGGCTACGTAGGACTTGGCCTACGGCGCGGATGGGAAATTGGTGACGTCTTGGACTGTAGCGGGCGCCGCTTACAAGATCCTAAGGCAGAGGTGGACTAAGCTTCGGTCATGCAAATCGATTATTCGCGCTACCGCACCCTCGCCATCACGCGCCGCGGTCCGGCAGACTCGGTGCTCGACATTCAGATGCGGGCCCTCAACGGCAAGTTGCCCACAGCCGGGCACGAGGGTCACCTTGAACTCGCCGAAATCTGGCGCGACGTCGGCGCGGACGATAGCGTGCGTTGCGCCGTCCTGCGCGGAGAAGGCCTGGGTTTTTCGGGCGGCGGCGACCTTGACTTGGTCGAAGAGATGTCGAAGGATTTCGAGGTCCGCACCCGCGTCTGGAAGGAAGCGCGCGACTTGGTCTACAACGTCATCAACTGTGACAAGCCTATCGTGAGTGCGCTGCATGGGCCCGCAGTCGGGGCGGGGCTGGTCGCTGGGTTGCTGGCCGACATTTCGGTGGCGGCGAAGACTGCCAAGATCGTCGACGGGCACACGCGCCTGGGTGTTGCTGCCGGCGACCACGCGGCCATTGTCTGGCCCCTGCTGTGCGGCATGGCCAAAGCCAAGTACTACCTGATGCTGTGCGAGGCCGTGAGCGGAGAAGAGGCTGAGCGCATCGGTCTGGTATCGCTCGCCGTCGACGAAGACCAGTTGTTGCCCAAGGCCTACGAAATAGCCGACAAGTTGGCCCAAGGCTCGCAGAGCGCGATCCGCTGGACCAAGTACTCGCTCAACAACTGGTTGCGGCAGGCCGGGCCCGCGTTTGACACGTCTCTGGCACTTGAATTCATGGGGTTCGGCGGGCCCGACGTGAAGGAAGGCCTCGCCTCGTTGCGCGAGCGCCGACCGCCGCGGTTTTAGCCCGCGGCGACAATCGACATATTCAAGCGCGGCCGCTCTGCTCCGGATTCAATCAATGAAAACGATCCTCGTTAGATTTCTTCTTCTGTCATGGTGCGCGGCCGTCTGCGGCGTCCCAGCATTCGCGCGCGTTTCCCTGCCACATGTCGAAGGCGCATGGGTTCGCAGTTCGGTTCCCGGCCAGCAAGCCAGCGCGGCGTTCATGAAACTCACGGCGCCGGAGCCGATGCAACTGGTGGGCGCGTCCAGCCCGGTGGCCGGCGTGGCCGAGGTCCATCAAATGAAAATGGAGGGCGACGTGATGCGCATGCGCCCGGTTGCCAAGCTCAACCTGCCGGCGGGCCAGTCCGTTGAGCTGACGCCCAGCGGCTTCCACCTGATGCTGCAAGACCTGAAACGGCCGTTGCTGAAGGGCACCACCGTGCCTATGACGTTGGTGCTGCGCGACGCAAAGGGCATGGAACACAAGCTCGAGCTGACGTTGCCGGTGCGGGCGCAGCCGCCTGGGGCCATGCCGGGCGCACCGGCAGCACCGGCGGGGGAGCACAAGCACTGAGGCGCGGCCCGCTTCGCCGCCGCCGGCGCTTCGGGTAAGCTGCGGGCATAGGGCAACTAAAGCGGAGCGTGGCCATGAGCGACAACCAGAATTTCGGCTTCGGCAAATTCGTACCGGGTTTCGACTTCCTGCAGAACATCGCCAAAGGTGCCTCCCAGGCACTGCCGCAGATGCCCAATCTTTCCAATTGGGTGGCACCGACTCTCAACCTGGAGGAGTTGGAAAAGCGCATCGGCGAGCTCAAGGCCGTGCACTTCTGGTTGGACCAAAACTCCAAAGCGCTGGCCGCGACGATCCAGGCCCTCGAAGTCCAGAAGATGACGCTGGCAACACTCAAGGGCATGAACTTCAATATGGGCGATGTGGCCAACGCCCTCAAGCTCAAGGCTGTGGACAGCGTCTTCAGCGGCGACACCCCACCCCCCCGCGAGACGGCGCAGGCTGAGAAGAAGGCGCCTGCGGCCGGTGTGGTCGACCCGCTGCAGTGGTGGGGCGCGCTCACCCAGCAGTTCCAACAGATCGCCGCCGGCGCGATGAACGATGCCGCTGCGCAGACGGCCGTGCAGTCGGCAAAGAACACGGCCACGAGTGTGGTGAAGAAAACGTCAAAGGCAGCCGGCAGCGTGCGAAAAGCGCCCGCCACGCGTGGCGGCAAGAAGGCGGCCCGCTGAAGCCGCGCGTGAAGGAGCTGGCGTGAAGCTCTTTCCCTTCGGCCACGCCACCCACCCGCAATGGCAGATGGCCGCGGGCTTGGTGCTGGCGCAGTTGCGCGCGCGTATGGCGTTGCGCGACTATGCAAGTGCGCCCACACTGGGGCTGCTCTACATCACGGACCACTACGGACCTGCGGCCCGAGACATCCTCGACCACCTGAGCGCCGAATTGCCCGAGATCACCGACTGGACCGGCACCGTGGGGGTCGGCATCGCGTCGTCCAACGTCGAATATTTCGACGAGCCCGCGCTTGCGGTGATGCTGTGCGAACTGCCCCCGCACCAGTATCGGGTGTTCTCCGGCGTGGCCCCGCTCGGCGTCGGCGACGGCATGGGCTTCGAGCCCCACACGGCGCTGATACACGCCGATGCCAGCACGCCGGACGTGGCTGAACTCATCGCCGAAATGGCGGCACGCACCGCGACCGGCTATCTCTTCGGCGGCTTGGCTTCGAGTCGCACGCAGGCCGTGCAGTTCGCCGTCGGCGGCAACGGCAACATCCGCGGCCAGGGCGCGGCGGGCGGCGTCTTTGAGGGCGGGCTGTCGGGCGTCGCCTTCGGTGAAGGCATCTCGTTGGTGTCACGCGTGACGCAGGGCTGCCAGCCGGTAGCCGCGCAGCGCGTCGTCACTGCCGCCGAGGGCAATGTCATCACCGAACTCGACGGCGAACCCGCACTCGACCTGTTGCTGCGCGACACCGGCATTTCATTGGACGAGCCGGAGGCGGCGATGACGGCCTTGCGCGCAACGCTGGTGGGCCTGACCGAAGCGGGCGGCGATGCTGTCGGGCGCACTGGAAACTTCGGCGCCGACGTCGTCGTGCGGCACATCATCGGCCTGGATCCTGGCCGACGCGGCGTCGCCATAGCCGACCGCGCGAGCGCCGGTATGCGCATCGCCTTCTGCCGGCGCGATGCGCAGGCCGCTCGCGCCGACCTGATGCGCATCTGCGCGGAGATTCGGGAGGAGCTCGAGCCCGAAGAGATGAGCCTGCCGGTGGCGGCGGCGCTGGCGGCACCCGAAGCGCAGACGGCGCCCAGCCCGGCCCGGCGCATCGCCGGCGCCGTTTACGTGAGCTGCGCCGGGCGCGGGGGCCCGCACTTCGGCGGGCCGAGCGCCGAATTGCAGATCGTGCGACACGCTCTGGGCGATGTGCCTCTGGTCGGCTTCTTCGCAGGCGGCGAGATCGCCCGACATCACCTGTACGGTTATACGGGCGTACTGACCGTGTTCGCCAGCCCATGAGCCGCGCTGCTTCCGATCGTGTACCGGGCATCTGGCAAGGTGTGCTCTGGGCGCTGCAACCGCGCGCACAAGGAGGCGGTACATCGCGCGCGCGGCTCGTCTGGCGATCCCTTAAGGCCACGCTCGCGCACGGCAAGGCGCTGCGCCGCTGGATGACCGTCGTTTCCGAATTGCATGCACGCGAGATCCTCCGCGACATGCCCGGCGAATACCTGCGAGCTGTTCGCCCCTATGTGCATCGCGGCGTGGGATTCGGCGAGCGAGTGGTCCAACTCACCGACCACATGGACTGGCTGGAGACGGCTTTCCACGCCAGCGCTTTCGATCGGATTGCGTCGGGTCGGCCCCTGACGTTGGCCGAACTCACGGCCCCGCGCGGCTGCGACTTCATGCGCCTGCAATTGCAGCAGGCAGCGCCGCACAGCCCCGAGGGGGAGCTGCTGCTCACGCTGACGCTGCAGCGCTCGGCCGACGTCCAGCACAAGCCCCAACCGGTGGAGGCGGGTGTGCTGGCCTTCAGCCGTTTTCGCGTCGACGGCATCGGTTGCCTGGTGATTGGCGGGGTGCGCGGCCAGCGCCATCCGGTGCAACGAATCAGCACGATGGAAATCAGCCAAGCGCTGCAAGGTTGGAAGCCGGCAGTGCTGCTGGTGCGCGTTGCGCAGGAATTGGCGCGTTACTGGGGCCTGCGCGTGGTCGGGCTGGACCCGGCGGCGCACCGTTTGCACGGCTGGTCGTACGTGTGGAACAAGCGCTACCGTGACGCGGGCCGGCGCATCTTCGCCAGCTACGACGCGTTGTGGGAACACTTTGAGGCAACCAAAGGCCCGCCCGGCTGGGTGATCATCCCGCTCAATTCCGACGATAAGCTGGCCGCCACGGCGCTCTCGCCGGAAAAGCGCGCGCGCCAGACCCGCCGCGCCGACTACTGGATTCGCACCCGCAACCTCCTGCGCCTGCAGTTCAAGCAGTTGCTGCAGCGGCCCCCACATGAAGCTCGCCTGTCGCGGGTCACGCAAGCCATGGACCCCCACAGCGGCGTCCCGAGCCTGGACGCCGAATTCGATTTCGACGACAGCGATGACGTGATCCCTTCGCGGGTGCTGGAGACCGGGCCCGGCAGCCTGCTCTAGGACCGAACAACCTTCGCGGCTCAGCGTCGCAGCGCCGTGAACGCGGCGAACTCCCAGCTTCGCATCCCCAGCAGCAGCGTGTAGCCCTCGCGCTCCTTCTCCGGCAATTTCTGGTCGGCCTGGTGCTGCTGCGCAAAGTCTTGCGCCACCCGCTGCATGCGCTCGAAAAAAGAGGGCGCCAACGCGCGACTCACCGAGCCGTGTACCAGCAGCAGGCCTTCGCCGGCACCGTCGAAGCCACCGGAAAAATAATCGAGCAGCGCGTGTTCGCGAAAGTAATTCATCACCGCGCCGTGCGGGCGCCAGCGGAAGGTTTTGGCGAGCTTGAGGCGGTAGCGGTTGAGCGGCCGCAGCTCGATGATGCCGATGCGATCGAGCTGCACGAAATACTTGATGCACTCGGCCTCGGTCAGCCGGTAATGCGCGCTGACCTGTTCCAGCGTCCACTGACTCAGCACGCAGATGGCGCACAGCAGCAGCTTCTTGTCGGTGACCACCGCCTTTTCCTGCTCCTGAGTCAACTCCTTGAGCAGCGGTTGCGCATCGGCTACCCGTTGCGCCAATTCGCCGAAATCAAGTTTGAGCGCGCGGCAAATGGCATCGATGCGCGACAAAGGCATGTCGCCCTTGGCCAGCATTCGCTTCACGCTGGATTCGGCCATACCCAGAGCACGCGCCAGATCGGCGTACGTCATCTGCGCAAGTTTGAGTTCCTTCTTCAGGGCGGAGACAAGGTCGGCGGTCGTGCTCATGGGCGCAAGGGTATCAGACGGAGATACCGCTAGTCTCGAAGCATGGAAATGTATCGATATTCGCTCCCTAAATTCATTCGAGCTGTGAGACTCCACGCATCGGTTTATCAAGGAGTCGCCATGCGATCAATGTTTTCTCGAATCGAAAGTGCGTTGCTCGCCGCCATCGCGGTGCTGCTCGCCGCAGGCGTCTGGGGCCCGCCAATCGCGCTGCCGGTGCACTATCACGACTTTGCGGATCAACGCATCTTCGCCGGCCTTCCGCACGCCATGGACGTGCTCTCCAACCTCCCATTCGCGCTCGCCGGCTTGCGATCGCACCGGCATGGCTTTTGCATTTGCGGGCTTGGGTCGGGCTCGCTGGCGCAGGGCGCGTCAGCGAGCGCGCGGGCGCCGCCCTCGGCCTCGGCCTCGTGCTGCTCGCACCGGTTGCCATACGCTTGGCCGAATCCACCGGGAACGTGTTGCCGTGGGCTTGCCTGCAGTTTGGCGGCCTGGCGCTTGTGGTCGGGATGGCGCTGCTGCGCCCGCGCCATCGGGCCCTGGATATCCGTTGGGGGCTGGTCATCGCCATCTACGCGATTGCCAAAGTTCTGGAGATGCACGACCACGACCTGTTCCACGCCAGCGCCGGATGGATTTCGGGGCACACGCTCAAGCATGTCGTCGCGGCGCTGGCCGCCTGGCCCGTGATTTCCGCCATTGGGTCACGCACGGAATCGGGGCAGAATGCCACCGGTATGCGCACCACCGCCAGCGTAGCTGATCGTCGCATGATCGCCCAGGAGGAGTCCCTATGAGCACCGCCACCGCCGACGCGCACATCGCCGCGCCGGGTCAGCCACACCCCAACCAGTTCGCGTTGCTTGGCCAGCGGCGCTTTGCGCCCTTCTTTTGGACCCAGTTCTCCGGCGCTGCGAACGACAACCTCTTCAAGTTCGCCTTCACCGTGATGGTGACGTATCAGCTGCAGATCGACTGGCTGCCACCGGCAATGGCCGGCCTTGTGATCGGTGCGTTGTTTATCCTGCCGTTCCTGTTGTTCTCCGCCACCAGTGGCCAGCTGACCGACAAGTACGACAAGACCACGATGATCCGGCTGGTGAAGAACCTCGAGATCGCGATCATGGTCATCGCCGCGTGGGGCTTCTACAGCGAAAACGTCGTGATCCTGCTTGCCTGCACCTTTCTCATGGGCTTGCACTCGACCTTGTTCGGGCCGGTGAAGTTCGCTTATCTGCCGCAGGTGCTTAGCGAGCGCGAACTCACCGGCGGCAATGGCATGGTGGAGATGGGCACTTTCGTGGCCATCCTGCTGGGCAACGTGGTGGGGGGGCTGATCGTGGCCATCCCCGAAGTCGGCCGACAAGACGTCGCCATCGCTTGTGTCGTGCTGGCATTGATCGGCCGCGCAGTGGCGCAGTTCATTCCTTCGGCTCCCGCGACCGATCCCAGCCTCAAGGTCAATTTCAACCCGTTCAGCGAAACCTGGCGCAACCTCAAGCTCGCGCACGGCAACCTGGTGGTGTTTCGTTCGTTGCTGGGCATCAGCTGGATGTGGTTCTTCGGCGCGGTGTTCCTGAGCCAGTTTCCGAGCTTCGCGAAGGAGGTGTTGCATGGCAACGAACAGGTCGCCTCGTTGCTGCTGGTGGTGTTCTCCATCGGCATAGGCACCGGCTCGCTGCTGTGCGAGGTGCTGTCGCGCCGGCATGTGGAAATCGGATTGGTCCCGCTCGGCGCAATCGGTATGAGCGTGTTCGCAATCGATTTGTACTTCGCCTCGCGTGGGCTGCCCCCAGCCGGAAGTTTGACGCTCGGCCAGTTTCTCGCTGCGCCCGCCCATTGGCGCGTGATGGCCGACTTGGCGCTCTTGAGCCTTTTTGCGGGCCTGTACAGCGTGCCGATGTACGCGCTGATCCAGCTGCGCAGCCAGGCGACGCACCGCGCCCGCATCATTGCAGCCAACAACATCCTCAACGCGTTGTTCATGATTGCGAGTTCTGTCCTCGCCGGGCTCCTGCTCAAATCGGGCGCTACCATTCCGCAGATTTTTCTGCTGGTCGGGGTCGCCAATGCGGTCGTGGCCCTCTACATCTTTCTGCTGGTGCCCGAGTACCTGCTGCGCTTCATCGCCTGGTTCGCGTCTCGACTGGTCTACCGCTTCAAGGTGAAGGGCGATGAGAATATCCCGCTCCAAGGGGCGGCGATCTTGGTGTGCAATCACGTGAGCTTTGTCGACGCCGTGTTGCTGATGGCCGCGAGCCCGCGCCCGATCCGCTTTGTGATGGACCACCGCATCTTCAAGGTGCCGGTGCTGGGCCGGCTCTTCAAGCTGGCCAAAGCGATCCCGATTGCGTCGCGCAGCGAAGACCCTGCGGCCTACGAAGCAGCGTTCGATGCGGCGGCGCAGGTGTTGCGCGAAGGCGACCTGCTCGCAATCTTCCCCGAAGGCGCAATTACGCGGGACGGCCAGCTGCAGGAGTTCAAGGGCGGCATCATGAAGGTGCTGGAGCGCCAGCCGGTGCCGGTGATCCCCATGGCGCTTACCAACCTCTGGGGTTCGTTCTTCAGCCGTATCGAGGGAGACGGTGCCATGGTGCGGCCGTTTCGACGGGGGCTTTTCAATCGCGTCGGGCTGAACGTGGGTCTGCCGGTAGCGCCGCCGGCCGTCACGCCGGCGTTGCTGCAAGTGCGCGTTGCCGAGCTCATGCATTCCGCCGTCACTTGAGCGGTTGATGCGCGGAGTACCATAGCGGCCGTTCGTAGCAATACTTAGGAAAAGAAAATAATATGACTTACAGCGCCAAAGCTGTGATCACCCGCGAGACCGGCAAATTGCCGGTCGTTGAAACCATCACGGTGCAGGGCCCCAAGCGGGGCGAAGTCACGGTCAAGATGGAAGCCTGTGGGGTTTGTCACAGCGATCTGTCGGCCACCAATGGAACGATTGCGCTGCCGCCGCCGCTCGTGCTTGGCCACGAAGGCGCCGGCAAGGTGGTGGAAGTAGGCGACAGCGTGACCGAATTCGCGGTGGGCGACAGCGTCATCAGTTCCTTCGTGAACATGTGCGGCCGCTGCCGCTATTGCGCGACCGGCCGACCTGAGCTGTGCGACATGGCGGCCAAGTCGAGATTTACGCTGCCCGACGGCACTGTCCGAACCCACGATGCCAAAGGGGGGGCCCTCAACGTGTTCACCGGCTGCGGCGTGATGGCCGAGTACGCCACGTTGCATGCAGGCAACTTGGTCAAGGTCGACGCGAGCGGTATCAAGATGGAGTGCTGCGCCTTGATCAGTTGCGGTGTCGCGACTGGCTGGGGTGCCGCCTGCAACACCGCGAAGGTACGTCCAGGCTCCATTTGCGTGGTGTTCGGCGCGGGTGGGGTGGGATTGAATGCCATTCAGGGTTGCGCGATGAGCGGCGCAACGATGGTCGTCGCAGTCGATCTCAGCGACGAAAAGCTCCAGCTGGCCAAGCTGTTCGGCGCCACCCACACGCTGAATTCGGGTGGCGTGGAAGACGTCGCGAAAACCCTGAAAGAGCTGACCTCCGGGGGCGCCGACTATGCCTTCGAATGCGTCGGCCACGGCGCTCTGGTCGCGCAGGCCTATGGCTGCCTGCGCAAAGGGGGGTTGGCGGTGTCGGTGGGCGTGGCCAAGTTTTCGGAGACGGTCACCGTCAGCTTGAACAGCCTGACGCTCGAGGAAAAGACACTCACTGGCAGCTACTTTGGCGGTGCTCGCCCGCGTGAGGACTTTCCCCGCCTGATCGGCCTGTATCGGGCCGGACGACTCAAGCTCGACGAGTTGATCACACGTCGCTACAGCGTCGACGAGGCGCCACAGGCCTTCGATGACTTGGCCAGCGGCCGCAACGCCCGCGGCGTGATCGTTTTTTAATCCAGGGTCGCGGCTAGACGCCGCGCGCGCGGTCCAGTCCGAACTGCAGTCGCAAGTCTTCGAACTTGCCTTCGTTGAGCGATCCCCTGATCTCGCGCATCAGGTTCAGGTAGTAGTGAAGATTGTGGATTGTGGCGAGCATCGGCCCCAGCATTTCGCCGCAACGCTCCAGGTGATGCAGGTAGGCACGCGAAAAGCCGCCTGACACTGTGCCATCAGCTTTTATGCTGCCTTTGCACGCGTAGCAGGTGCAGGTTTCGTCAAGCGGCCGCTCATCGCTGCGGTGCCGGGCATTGCGGATCTTCAGGTCGCCGAAGCGCGTAAAGAGGTGTC
>JBKJTX010000011.1:0-7530 GCA_046590315.1 Ramlibacter sp.
GTTCTCGATCGGCACGGCGAAGCCGATGCCAAGGAAGGTGCGGGCCGGCGTCGGGTTCAAGATGGCGGTGACAATGCCCACCACCTCGCCATCCATGGTCACCAGGGGCCCGCCGGAATTGCCGGGATTGGCCGCGGCGTCGAACTGGATCAGGTTGGTCATTTCCTGCTTGCCTTCGGGCGAGCGGAAGGCGCGCTTCAGGCCCGACACAATCCCGCCAGATGCGGAAGGCCCGATGCCAAAGGGAAACCCCACCGCCAGCACCTTGTCACCGGGCTGCAGGTCGGCCGTCGAACGCATGGTGGCGGCGATCAGATCATCGGGAATGGTGCTCGCCTGCAGCACCGCCAGGTCGTTCTCGGGCTGCGAGCCGGTGATGGTTGCGTTCGCCTCAAGGCCGTCGGAGAAGATCACCTTGATTCTGTCGGACCCCGAGACGACGTGCAGGTTGGTAAGGATCACGCCTTTGTCGATGATGACGACGCCGGTGCCCACACCGTGTTCGACCTCCTCGTTGGGATCCTTGGTGGCGGGATCGCCTTCTGTCGCGGCGCGCAACGCGTCTGGCTTGGCCTTGCCGCCGTGCGCCGGCCTGCTCTCCTTGTCTTCCTTCAGCCGGCTCCTCTTCACGTAGCTGACCACGCGCACAACCGACGGCAGAACGTTGTCGTAGGCCTTGGCGTATTCGGACGGCATGACCTGCGACTCCAGAGTCTTCAGCACCGCGGCGTTGATGTCTTCCTGCGACAGCCGCTGTTGTCCGGGACGCAGGCCCAAGCTCAGACTGAACGCGAGGAGCGCAGCGAGTACCACAATCGCGGTCCACAGCAACTGGGGGCTGGAGGCGGAAGAACGGGAAGGGACAGCGGACGTGCTTCCCGCGGCCTCGGCGGACGCGGCGGGCGCCGCAGATGTATCCGCCGAGCGGGCCGAGCGGCTGGAGCTGTAGAGGGCTGGCCTGCGCATAGGATTCACCGCAATGAAGTAACCTGAATCACACGGTAGCACGGTTTGTGATGCGCTGCACGCCCCTATAGCCCGTTCGGGCATCATCGGCCGATGCCGTGGATAGATACGCACTGCCACCTCGATGCGCCGGAGTTCGCCTCCGACCGCGACGCAGCGCGAGAGCGGGCCGCGGCAGCGGGCGTGACGCACTGCGTCATTCCGGCGGTAGAGGTGGCCAATTTTGACGCCGTCGGCGCGCTTGCCCACCGCCATGGCGACAGCTACGCCCTAGGAATTCATCCGCTGTGCACCGGCCGCGCCGCCGAGGCCGATCTCGACCTCCTCGACCAGGCGCTGTTCGCTGCCCGAACCGATCCCCGTCTTGTCGCCGTCGGCGAAATCGGCTTGGACTACTTCGTGCCAGGGCTCGATCCAGCGCGACAGGAACTGTTCTATCGACGCCAATTGGCCCTCGCGCGCAAGCATGGGTTGCCCGTCATCCTGCACGTGCGCCGATCCGCCGACAGACTGCTCAAGCATTTGCGCCCGGGCGGTGTGAGCGGGATCGCCCATGCCTTCAACGGCAGCCACCAGCAAGCCATGGAATTCGTCAAGCTGGGTTTCAAGCTGGGGTTCGGGGGCGCGGTGACGTTCGAGCGGGCCTTGCAGATCCGGCGGCTCGCGGTCGAACTTCCGTTGTCCGCCCTCGTCCTGGAAACCGATGCACCGGACATCCCGCCGCAGTGGCTCTACCGCAGCGCCGGGTGCCGCGCTGCGGGCGAGTCCCAGGGCCGCAACGAGCCCGCGCAGCTGCCCGCCATCGCTGGCGTGGTCGCAAGTCTGCGCGGTATTGGCGTCGATGCGCTAGCCGACGCCACCACGCGAAACGCCATGGAAGCGTTGCCCCGGTTGCGCGGTCTGCTGGCAGTTTCACCTCCCGCAGCCGTTCCACCGTGATGGCGGCAGGTGCCGCGCGTGTGCTTGCGTACTGACGAGCACCATGCGATAACGTGCACTTTCCCCTACGGACACAACGCATGAGTAAGAGCAAAACTTGGCTGGCCGGAATTGCGCTGGTGCTGGCTGCGCATGGGCTGTGGGCGCAGGGCCTGCCCGCCACGCGACCCGAAGACGTGGGCTTGTCGTCCACCCGGTTGGCCCGCATCGGCGACTGGCTCCGCGCCGAGGTGGAAGCCAAGCGCATTCCCGGGGCTGTGGTCATGGTCGCGCGCAACGGCAAGATGGCCTACTACGAAGCTATCGGCCAACAGGACCCGGCCCGTCCCGAGCCCATGACCCGCGACGCCATTTTCCGCATCTACTCCATGACCAAGCCCATGGTGTCAGTGGCCACCATGATGATGGTCGAGGAGGGCAAGCTGGTGCTGGAAGCGCCCGTGTCGCGCTATATTCCCTCATTCGCGAACGTCAAGGTGGGCGTTGAAAAAACCGACCCAGCCACCGGCGCGAAGAGCCTGGAACTCGTCGCCGCGCGCCGCGCGATGACCGTGCAAGACCTGCTGCGCCACACCTCGGGCCTGACCTACGGCTTCTTCGGCGATTCACTGGTCAAGAAGGCCTATCTTGATGCCGGTATCGGCGGCGGGGACCTGACAACAGCCGAGTTCGCCGACAAGCTCGCCTCGATGCCGCTGCATTACCAGCCTGGCAGCACATGGGACTACAGCTATTCCACCGACGTGCTGGGCCGCGTGTTGGAGGTGGTCTCCGGCCAGAGCCTGTACACCGTGCTGCGCACCCGGCTGCTCGATCCCCTGGGCATGAAGGACACCAGCTTCTATGTCACCGATGCCGCGCGGCAGGCGCGCCTTGCGGAGCCCTTGGCCGACGACCGGACGATCGGCGCGGGCGCCACTTTCGGCAATCCACGGGTGGCGATGAAGTTCGAGTCGGGCGGGGGCGGCATGGTCTCCACCGCCGCCGACTATTCGCGCTTTCTGCAGATGCTGCTCAACGGCGGCGCGCTGGACGGCAAGCGCTACCTCAGTCCCAAGACCATCGAGTTCATGACGTCCGACCACGTGGGCTCGGCTGTCGCAACGACGCCGCTGTACCTGCCGGGTCCGGGCTACGGTTTCGGGTTGGGCTTTGCCGTGCGCAAGGTCAATGGCGAGGCGGCTTTCATCAGCCCGGCCGGCGACTATTACTGGGGTGGCGCTGGGGGAACGTATTTCTGGGTCGACCCGCGCACCAACTTGTTTGTGGTGTTCATGATGCAGTCGCCCAAGCAGCGCGTGGGATACCGGTCGCTGCTGCGCAACATGGTCTACGCCGCCGTGGAAAAGTAGCAGGGCGATAATCCACGCACTTTGAAAGCCAGCGTCCCCCGCCATCCCGAAGTCAACTTCTCCGACCAGGGCGACATCCGCTATCTGCACCTGGGCACTGAGTGGGTGCAGGGCTCGATGTTATTGGACGCGCCATACGACATCGAACTGGAGTACGTGCAGCGGATGATGGCGTGGCTGCTGTTCACCGAGCCCGCCGGTGTGGCCAAGCGCCATGCAATGCAGTTGGGCCTGGGTGCGGGATCGCTCACCAAGTTTTGTCACAAGAAGTTGCGGATGAAGACTACCGCCATCGAGCTCAATCCGCAGGTCATTGCGGCATGCCGGTTGTGGTTCAAGTTGCCGCCGGACGATGCCCGCCTGTCGGTCGTCCTGGGCGACGCGGCGGAGGTCGCGGCGCACCACCTTTGGCGCGCACAAGTCGACGCGTTGCAAGTCGATCTGTATGACCATGATGCGGCCGCTCCCGTGCTGGACAGCGAAGCGTTTTATGCGGATTGCCGGCGGCTGCTCACCGATGATGGTTGCATGACGGTTAACTTGTTCGGCCGGTCGTCAAGTTATGAGCAGAGCCTGCGCAAGATTGCGGCTGCATTCGGCGCGGACGCGGTGTGGGCCTTCCGCCCGACGCGGGAGGGCAACACTATCGTGCTGGCGCACAGGGCACCGCAGCAGCCCGCCCGGGCGTTGCTTGCCGAGCGGGCGGAAACCATCCAAACTCGCTGGGCACTGCCGGCCCGCAAGTGGCTGCGCGTCTTCCAACCCGCCGGATGACTTCATGACCGTTGCCGCCAACGCCAAGCCCTTTGCCCGCTCCGCCCATCACGGGCCGGTCGAGTGGCGCCTGCTGGTCGAATGGCTGGGTCAGGACGGCGTGATCTCGGCCGACGAAGCCAGGCGCACCATCGCACGTTGCGCCCAGGCCGAAAGCGCCCAGCATCCCCTGGTGCGTCTCGCAGCGGTGGCCATGGCGCGCTTGAGCGACAACAGGCCGCTGGACATCGAGTCGCTGACGCAATGGCTGGCGGGCCGCGCCGGCATGGACTACCTGCGGATCGATCCGCTCAAGGTCGACGTGGCCAAGGTCGCGGACACCATGAGCGCGGGTTACGCAGAGCGGCACCGCGTGCTGCCTGTGCAGGTGACCAGCAGCCACGTGGTCGTTGCGACAGCCGAGCCTTTCCTGACCGATTGGGTCGACGAAGTGGAGCGCCAGTCGCGCCGCACGGTGAGGCGGGTCGTCGCCAATCCCCAGGACATTCATCGCTACACGGCCGAGTTCTTTGCGCTCGCGAAGTCGGTGCGCGCGGCGCAGAAAGCCGGTGGCAATTCCGGCGCCTCGAGCTTCGAACAACTTGTCGAACTGGGCAAAAGCAACAAGCAGCTCGACGCCAACGACCAGGGTGTGGTGCAGGTGGTGGACTGGCTCTGGACCTACGCCTTCGACCAGCGAGCGAGCGACATCCACCTGGAGCCCCGCCGCGAACAGGGCGTGATCCGGTTTCGCATCGACGGCGTACTGCATCCGGTCTACCAGATGCCCATGGGCGTGCTGAACGCCATGACCGCGCGGATCAAGCTGCTCGGTCGCATGGACGTGGTGGAGAAGCGCCGCCCGCAGGACGGGCGCATCAAGACGCGCAACCCGCGCGGCGACGAAATCGAAATGCGCCTGTCGACGTTGCCCACGGCGTTCGGCGAAAAGATGGTGATGCGCATCTTCGATCCCGACACCGCTGTAAAAGACCTGGATGCGCTTGGTTTTGACCAGCACGATTCGCAGCGTTGGGGGGCGCTCGTCAAGCGCCCGCACGGCATCATCCTGGTGACCGGGCCGACCGGTTCGGGCAAGACGACAACGCTTTACTCGACGCTCAAGCGCATCGCCACTGAAGAGGTCAACGTCAGCACCGTGGAAGACCCGATCGAAATGATCGAGCCGTCGTTCAACCAAACGCAGGTGCAGCCTCAGCTTGACTTCGGTTTTCCCGAAGGCCTGCGTGCGCTGATGCGCCAGGACCCGGACATCATCATGGTCGGCGAAATCCGCGATCTGCAGACGGCCGAGATGGCGGTGCAGGCCGCGCTCACCGGCCACCTCGTCTTCTCCACACTGCACACCAATGACGCGCCGTCGGCCATCACCCGGCTGATGGAGCTGGGAATTCCGGGCTACCTCATCAACGCGACCATGCTGGGCGTACTCGCACAGCGGCTGGTGCGCACCCTGTGCAAGCAGTGTCGCCAGGAGGATGACAGCGCGACGCGAGAGTCGCTGGACGCCGTCGTCGCACCCTGGAAGATCACCGGCGGGTACAAACCCTACAAGCCGGTCGGATGCGTCGACTGCCGTATGACCGGCTTTCTCGGACGCATGGGGCTATATGAACTGCTCACGGTGAGCCAGGCGTTCAAGGACAAGGTGAACCAGCAGCCCTCCAGCGACGCGCTGCGGCGCCAAGCCGTGGCCGACGGCATGCGGCCGCTGCGGCTGGCCGGCGCCTTGAGAGTGGCTGAGGGGTTGACGACCTTGGAAGAAGTGCTCACTGCCACACCGCCGTTGGAGTGACAATCCCGGGTCGCGCCGGCGACACGTAGGTGGAACCCACAAGGCTGGGTCAGGGTATTGCCACCACAATCGCCCGATCGAAAACCGTTTCGAGGAGAGAAAACACATGAAAATCAAAAGCCAGAAGGATTTCTTTTCGGGGCTCATGTTCATGGCGATCGGCGTCGCTTTCGCGTGGGGCGCGACAACCTACACCGTGGGTGAGGGCGCGCGCATGGGGCCGGGTTACTTCCCTCTGCTTCTGGGAGTCTTGCTCGCGGGTCTTGGCGCGTTCATCATCTTCGAGTCACTCGTCGTCGAAACCGAAGACGGCGAGAAGGTCGGCAAGTGGGCCTGGCGCCCGCTGGTGTTCGTCATCATGGCCAACGTCGTTTTTGGCGTGCTCCTGGCCGGACTCCCCAAGTTCGGCCTTCCCGCTATGGGCCTGATCGCGGCGATCTTCGGCCTGACCTTCGTCGCCAGTCAAGCCGGCGACGAGTTCAAGTTCAAGGAAATCCTGATCCTGTCGATCGTCCTCGCGATCGGCAGCTATCTGGCCTTCATCGTGCTGCTCAAGCTGCAGTTCCCGGTCTGGCCTGCCTTCATCACGGGTTGAAAGAAAGAACGACATGGATCTGATCTCCAACCTCGCGCTCGGCTTCGGCGTTGCCTTCACGCCGATCAACATCCTTTACTGCTTCATCGGCTGCCTGCTCGGCACGCTGATCGGTGTGCTGCCGGGAATCGGCCCGGTCGCGACCATCGCGATGCTGCTGCCCGCCACGTATGCACTGCCGCCGGTCTCGGCGCTCATCATGCTGGCCGGCATCTACTACGGGGCCCAGTACGGCGGGTCCACCACCGCCATCCTGGTCAACCTGCCAGGCGAATCATCCTCGGTCGTCACCGTGATCGACGGCTATCAGATGGCAAGGCAGGGCCGCGCAGGCCCCGCGCTTGCAGCCGCCGGCCTCGGCTCCTTCTTCGCCGGCTGCGTGGGCACCTTGATCCTGGCGGCGTTTGCCGCACCGTTGACAGAGGTCGCGTTCAAGTTCGGTCCCGCCGAATATTTCTCGCTGATGATCCTGGGCCTGATTGGCGCAGTCGTGCTGGCCTCCGGCTCGCTCATCAAAGCGATAGCGATGATCGTCCTGGGCCTTCTGCTTGGGCTCGTGGGCACGGACGTCAATTCGGGTGTCGCACGCTATTCGTTCGATATTCCAGAACTCACCGACGGCATCGGCTTTGTCGTCATCGCCATGGGCGTGTTCGGTTATGGCGAGATCATCAGCAACCTGTCGCAGTCGGCCGAGCACCGCGAAGTGTTCACCGGCAAGGTGACGGGCCTGTTCCCGACCAAAGAAGACTTCAAGAACATGATTCCCGCCGTGCTGCGCGGCACGGCGCTCGGATCGGCCCTCGGGATCCTGCCTGGCGGCGGCGCGCTGCTCGCGGCATTCGCGGCCTACACGGTCGAGAAGAAGACCAAGCTGCGCCCGGGCGAAGTGCCGTTCGGCAAGGGCAACATTCGCGGCGTGGCCGCGCCCGAGTCCGCCAACAACGCCGGCTCGCAGACTTCTTTCATTCCGCTGCTCACGCTCGGCATTCCGCCCAATGCCGTGATGGCGCTGATGGTGGGCGCGATGACCATCCACAACATCCAGCCGGGCCCGCAGGTGATGACCAGCAACCCGCAGCTGTTCTGGGGCCTGATCGCCTCGATGT
>JBKJTX010000095.1:0-2582 GCA_046590315.1 Ramlibacter sp.
CGCGAGGCATCCTGGTCAAGAACGTTTCTACAATGCATCCACTGCTGGCCAATTGCCTGCGCCTCACCGTCGGAACCGCCGACGAGAACGCGCAGATGATCGCGGCCCTCAAGGCATCCCTATGACCACCGCACGAACCGCTGACGTCGCCCGAAACACCGCCGAGACCAAGATTTCGGTGCGTGTGAACCTGGACGGAACCGGCCAGGCAAGGCTCGCCACCGGCATCGGTTTTTTCGACCACATGCTGGACCAGATCGCTCGCCACGCGCTGATCGATCTCGACATCCAGGCCGACGGCGACCTGCACATCGACGGCCACCACACGGTGGAAGACGTTGGGATCGCGCTCGGTCAGGCGGTGCTCAAGGCCGTGGGCGACAAGAAGGGAATCCGCCGCTATGGGCACGCCTATGTCCCGCTGGACGAGGCCCTGTCGCGCGTGGTCATCGATTTTTCGGGCCGGCCTGGCCTTGTCATGAACGTGCCGTTCAAGAGCGGCATGATCGGCACCTTCGACAGCCAGCTGGCGCACGAATTCTTCCAGGGCTTCGTCAACCATGCCTTCGTGACGCTCCACATCGACAATCTGCGTGGCGAGAATGCACACCATCAGTGCGAAACGGTGTTCAAAGCCTTTGCCCGCGCCCTGCGCATGGCACTGGAACTCGACCCGCGGGCCGCAGGCTCCATTCCTTCAACCAAAGGCTCGCTCTGAACCTTCGCTTGCCGGCCATTTGCGCCGCGCATCCTGCATCGCTATGAAAACAGTGGCAGTCGTCGACTATGGGATGGGCAACCTGCGTTCGGTTTCGAACGCGGTGCGCCATGTCGCGCAGGGTACGGGCTTTGAAGTAGTGGTCACCTCGCGGCCTGAAGATGTTCGGGGCGCGGAACGAATCGTCCTGCCCGGCCAAGGCGCGATGCCCGACTGCATGCGTGAACTGCGCGATTCCGGCCTGTTGCCGTCGGTGCTGGAAGCGGCGGCCTCCAAACCGCTCTTTGGCGTGTGCGTGGGCATGCAAATGTTGCTGGATCGCAGCCTTGAAGGCCCGAGTGACGGTCTGGGGCTCATTCATGGTGAGGTGATGAAGTTCGACTTGGCCGGCCGCCTGCAGCCCGATGGCAGCCGCTTCAAGGTGCCGCAAATGGGCTGGAACCCGGTTTTTCAGGCCCATCCCCACGCCCTGTGGGAGGGCGTGGCGGACGCCAGCTACTTCTATTTCGTCCACAGTTATTACGCCAAGCCGTCGGATGCGCGCCACAGCGTAGGGGAAGCCGATTACGGCGCACGCTTTACGGCCGCGCTTGCACGCGATAATATTTTCGCGACCCAGTTCCATCCCGAGAAAAGTGCAGATCAAGGTTTAACCCTCTACCGCAACTTCCTGCACTGGAATCCCTAGAAACACTGTTTCGGGCTGACCGCCTGCGGCCCGCTCCCCACCATGCTCCTCATTCCCGCCATCGACCTCAAAGACGGCCACTGCGTGCGCCTGAAACAGGGCGACATGGACCAGGCCACCATCTTCAGCGAGGACCCCGCGGCGATGGCGCGCACCTGGCTGCAACAAGGCGCCAGGCGCCTGCACCTGGTGGACTTGAACGGAGCGTTCGCCGGCAAGCCCCAGAATTTCGCTGCCGTGAAGTCCATCCTGAAGGCAGTCGGTGACGATATCCCGGTGCAACTGGGCGGCGGCATTCGCGACCTCGACACCATCGAAAAGTACATCGACGGCGGGCTGCGCTACGTGATCATCGGCACGGCCGCGGTGAAGAACCCTGGGTTCCTCAAGGACGCCTGCACGGCTTTCGGCGGCCACATCATCGTCGGCCTGGACGCGAAAGACGGCAAGGTCGCCACCGATGGCTGGAGCAAGCTCACCGGCCACGAAGTGATCGACATCGCGCGCAAGTTCGAGGACTGGGGCGTCGAATCCATCGTTTACACCGATATCGGGCGCGACGGCATGCTGACCGGCATCAACATCGACGCCACAGTCAAGCTGGCGCAGGCGCTGCACATCCCGTTGATCGCTTCGGGAGGTCTCGCCAACATCGCCGACATCGAGAAGCTGTGCGCGGTGGAGGATGAGGGAATCGAAGGCGTCATTTGCGGCCGGGCGATTTATTCCGGCGACCTTGATTTCGCGCAGGCTCAAGCCAAGGCCGACGAATTAGCGAAATGACCCCCACGCTTGTCACTTCGTGTACTACGCTGCCCCCCGAGGGGGCTTCAGCCGCCTTGGGGCGGCCCGGCGGCGGCTGACGCCATGCTGGCCAAACGCATCATCCCCTGCCTGGACGTGACCGGCGGCCGGGTCGTGAAGGGCGTCAATTTCCTGGAACTGCGCGATGCCGGCGACCCGGTCGAGATTGCGGCGCGTTACAACGAGCAGGGCGCCGACGAACTCACCTTCCTTGATATCACGGCCACCAGCGACGAGCGTGACCTGATCCTGCCCATCATCGAGGCGGTGGCCGCGAAAGTGTTCATCCCGCTGACTGTCGGCGGCGGCGTTCGGACGCCAGACGATGTGCGGCGCCTGCTCAATGCCGGCGCCGACAAAACCAGCTTCAAT
>JBKJTX010000156.1:0-4790 GCA_046590315.1 Ramlibacter sp.
AAGATCGACTCCGACCAGGAGCAGCAACTGGCCGGCGCCTTCGGAGTCCGCAGCATCCCGACCTGTATCCTGCTGATGAACGGCAAGCCGGTGGACGGATTCACGGGGGCGCTCCCAGAAGGAAAAGTCCGCGAGTTCCTGGACAAACATGTGCCCGAGGGTGAGGACGCCGTCGAGGAGGAGTTGCCTCAGGAAGAGGAGCTAGCCGCTGACCCGGCCGCTCAAATGGAAAAGCTTCAGCAGGCGGTGGCCAGCGACGCGACCAACGACGGCGCGCGCTTCGAGTACGTGAAGGCCCTTCTCCTGGCGGGCCGCACCGCCGACGCCAAGGTGGCGTTCGCGCCGGTGATCGGTAAGACCGCCCTGGTGCGCAGCTTTGATTCGCTAAAGCGTTGGATGGATGCGATCGACTTTGCCGAGGGCAACGGCAATGCTGGTTTCGATGCCCGCATCGCCACCAACAAGCGTGACTTCGACGCGCGCTTCGGCCGGGCCCGGATGCTGATGGCCGAGCGCAAGTGGACCGAAGCGATGGACGAGTTGCTGGAGATATTGATGCGGGACAAGTCCTGGAGCGAAGAGCTCGCGCGCAAGACCTACATTGCCATCCTCGACGTGATCGAGCCGCCGAAGCCGAAGGTCGCCGAGGGCCAGATCCCACCCGACGATCCGACCGTGGCGACTTACCGCCGTCGCCTCTCGAGCGTGGTATTGAGCTGAGCGCTCTTAGCGCGTCACCAACGTCACACGCTCTGCGGGCACGGTCAGCTTGAGCTCGACCAACTCACCGCCTCGGCGCAACTTGGGGAAATTGACAGACTCCACCGCCACGGTTCCGGGGCCAATGGCTGGCACCGGCGACTTGGCGCCGGGCGCTTCCGGGCCCAATGCGAGCGGGCCACCGCCGTCGCAGCGTGAGAGCAGCGCCGGCGATGACAGGCGGACTTGCCGCACGCCCGCGAGCGCCTGCTTGTCGGCACTGATCACCGCGCGGCCATCCTGGCCCAGCAGTTCGACACCCACCATGCGCGGCGCCCAACGTGCTTCATCGGAGAGACGCCCCGCAACGATGCAGTTGGTGGCCCCCGCGCTCTGCGCGTAGGATGAAAGCACAGCCAGCGACAGGCTGGCGGCGACGGCAATGCGGATGAGGGTCATGAGCGCTCCAGGGGGTCCCAAGCATAACGCTGGGCACACGCGCCCGCGCAACTAAGTGTTTGACTATGCCGTCAGCCTCTGCAAAGCCTCGCGGTACTTGGCTGCCGTCTTGTCAATCACGTCCTGGGGCAGGTGCGGCGCCGGCGGGGCTTTGTCCCAGGGCTTCCCATCAATGCGAACCTGCTCCAGCCAATCGCGGACGAACTGCTTGTCGTAGCTTGGAGGATTGGCGCTGGTGCGGAAGGCGGCGTCGTAGCCTTCGACCGGCCAATATCGCGACGAGTCGGGCGTCAAGACTTCGTCCATCAGCACCAGCGTGCCGTGGTCGTCCAGGCCGAACTCGAACTTGGTGTCGGCGATGATCATGCCCTTGGCCAGCGCGATGGCGGCGGCTTCCTTGTAGATGGCGATGCTGATGTCGCGGATTCTCGTGGCGAGATCGGCACCGATGGTCTGCACTACCTGGTCAAAGCTGATGTTCTCGTCATGCTCGCCGGCCTGGGCCTTCGCTGCCGGCGTGAAAATCGGCTCGGGCAACTTGCCGGCGTTCTTCAGGCCCGGCGGGAGCTTCACCCCGCACACCGCTTGCGACTCCTGGTATTCCTTCCATCCGCTGCCGGCGAGGTAGCCGCGCACTACCGCTTCGATCGCAATCGGCTGCAGGCGCTTGACCAGCATGGAGCGACCGCGCACCTGCGGCACTTCCGCGGCGGTGACCGCGGACTCGGGCGCGTCGCCCGTGAGATGGTTGGGGCACAAGTGGCCCAGCTTGCCGAACCAGAAGAGCGCCATCTGCGTCAGCAACTCACCCTTGCCGGGAATGGGCTCGGCCATGATCACGTCGAATGCCGACAGGCGATCGCTTGCCACCATCAGAATGCGGTCGGTGCCGACCGCGTAGTTGTCCCGCACCTTGCCGCGCGCAAGCAGCGGCAGCGAAGTGAGGGCGGAGGTGTGCAGGGTGGAGGTCATGTGCAGGGCAAAGAAAAGGCCCGCTGAAACAACGGGCCTGGCAATTATCGCAAGTGGCGCTGCGCTTGCCGGGTCGCATCAATGAACGACTTGCGCCAGCTCGCCCTGCGCGTACTTTTGCGCCACGACCTGCAGGCTGTGGCCCTTGACCTTGGGGCCCTGGCCTTCGCAGCCGAATTCCAGGTAGCGCTGCTTGCAGATTTGCCTGGCGGCCTCGCGCGCGGGCTTGAGCCATTCGCGGGCGTCGAACTTTTCGGGGTTCTCGGCCAGGAATTTGCGGACAGCGCCTGTCATGGCCAGGCGGATGTCGGTGTCGATGTTGATCTTGCGCACGCCGTACTTGATGGCTTCCTGAATTTCCTCCACCGGCACGCCGTAGGTTTCCTTCATCTGGCCGCCGTACTTGCGGATGATTTCCAGCAAGTCTTGCGGCACCGACGAGGACCCGTGCATCACCAAGTGGGTGTTTGGAATGCGGCGATTGATCTCCTTGATGCGGTCGATGGCCAGGATGTCGCCGGTGGGCTTACGGGTGAACTTGTAGGCGCCGTGGCTGGTGCCAATCGCGATGGCCAACGCGTCCAGTTGCGTCTGCTTCACAAAGTCGGCGGCCTGCTCGGGGTCGGTGAGCAGCTGCTCGCGCGTCATGGTGGAGTCCGTGCCGTGGCCGTCTTCCTTGTCGCCCTTCATGGTTGCGAGCGAACCGAGGCAGCCCAATTCGCCTACGACCGTAACGCCCAGCTTGTGGGCTGCGTCGACCACTTTGCGCGTTACGTCGACGTTGTACTCATAGCTGGCGATGGTCTTGCCGTCGGCTTCGAGCGAGCCGTCCATCATCACCGACGAAAAGCCCAGCTTGATGGCGCCCGAACACACGTCGGGGCTCTGACCGTGGTCCTGGTGCATCACCAGCGGAATCCCGGGATACGCCTCAACGGCGGCCAGGATGAGGTGCTTGATGAAGGGCTCGCCCGCGTATTTGCGAGCGCCCGCGCTAGCCTGCAATATCACGGGGGCGCCAACCTCCTTGGCCGCCTCCATGACAGCTTGCACCTGTTCGAGGTTGTTGACGTTGTAAGCGGGGATGCCGTAGCCGTTCTCGGCGGCGTGGTCGAGCAGTTCGCGCATGGAGACGAGGGGCATGGTGGTCGGTCCGTAGAAGTGGAGAAAGGAGATGGCGCCAGCGAGACAAATGCAGGAGAATCGCGCCAGAACTGCGACTGATTTTAGCCGCTGCCTCATCTCTTGAGTGCGCTTTTGGCGTGGATGAGTACACTCCGCGCCGCTCTCACCGCCGGGCCTTCCGAAGCTCTTCCATGCAGTACCACCGCAGCTTCGCCACCCTCGGCCTCTTCTGGACCCTTACGGGTCTCGCTCTTCTTTTCGCATGGGACGCGAGCGGACTGGATCTCGCGTTGGCCCGGCTGTCGGCGGACGCGCGCGGCTTCCCCTTGCGCGACCATTGGCTACTTTCCGGCCTGCTGCACGAAGGCGCTCGTCGGGCCGCCTGGCTGCCCTTCTTGTGGCTGCTGGTGGGCATCTGGAAACCCACCGGGCTGCTCCGCCGCCTCGAACGCGGGCAGCGCATCCAATGGGCCGCGGCAACGTTGGTGGCGCTTGCGGTGGTCTCGTCTCTCAAACAAATCAGCCACACGAGTTGCCCCTGGGACCTGGCCGATTTCGGCGGGCGTGCCGCCTGGATTTCGCATTGGGCGCTGGGCGTGTACGACGGCGGACCCGGGCGGTGCTTCCCTGCCGGCCATGCCTCCGCCGGCTTTGCTTTTATCGCGGCTTACTTCGTGCTACGCGGACAGTTTCCCTGGCAGGCGCGGGCGTGGCTCGGCACCGCGATCGCAGTGGGCCTCTTGTTGGGCGCCGTCCAGCAATTGCGCGGCGCCCACTTCATGAGTCACACCTTGTGGACGGCGTGGCTGTGCTGGACAGTGGGTTGGCTGGCCGCCTGCGTGGCCCGGCCGTTCACACCGCGGTCGCCGCGAACGCCGGCGCTTCCGGTAGAACCGGGGCCGGCCAGTTGAGCCGCTGAAGATTCATTCGACGCGCAAGATCTTCAGCATGTTGGTTCCGCCGGGGGCTCCCATGGGCTCACCGCAGGTGATCGCGTAAATATCGCCGCTGGAAACGATGCCGCGTTTTTTCAGGTGCGCCTCGGCCTCGCCCAGCGCGCGGTCGCGCTCACCGTTCTGGTCCATCAGCAGCGGGCGCACGTTGCGGTAGAGCGCCATCTTGCGCTGAGTGACCAGTTTGGGCGTTAGCGCATAGATCGGGATGTGGATGCGATGCCGGCTCATCCACAGAGGGGTCGAGCCGGAATCCGTCAAAGCCACAATGGCCTTGCACCCGAGATGGTGCGCGGTGAACAGCGCGCCCATGGCGATCGACTGGTCGATGCGATTGAAGGCCATGCCGGTGAAATCGGCGTCGAGCTTCACGTCCTCGGCCTTCTCCGCTTCGGAGCAAATGTTGGCCATCTCGATGATGGTCTCCAAAGGGTATTTGCCAGCCGCCGTTTCGGCGCTGAGCATGACGGCGTCGGTGCCATCCAGCACGGCATTGGCCACGTCGCTGACTTCGGCGCGCGTGGGCACGGGCGCGTTGATCATCGATTCCATCATCTGCGTCGCGGTGATCACGACCTTGTC
>JBKJTX010000255.1:0-7334 GCA_046590315.1 Ramlibacter sp.
GGTTGGGCGGCCGCCTGTAGCACGGAGTGAATCTCTTCGCCCATGATGTAGGTGAGCCGCGGCTGATAGCGCAGCCTCTTCGTAGCGCTTGCAAATTTTGTGAAGCCTCCTATCAATACGATAGTCGACTTTCTTGGGATACCAGCTCAAGCCTCAATGATGACCTTGAGCGCCTTGGTCTCAGCCGCGTGACTGAAAGTCTCGTAGGCCGCCAGGATGTTGGCGAACTTGAATCGGTGCGTGATCAGCTGCTTGGCATCGAGCCCGCCCGATTGAACGGTCTTGAGCAGCATGGGAATGCAAGCCGTATCAACGAGCCGAGTGGTGATGGTCATGTTGTGCGACCACAGCCGCTCGAGGTGCAGGTCCACTTTGGTCCCATGCACGCCCACGTTGGCGATGACGCCGCCCGCGGCCACGATGTCCTCGCACAGTGTGAAGGTAGCCGCGATACCGACCGCCTCGATGGCTGTGTCCACGCCGCGCCCGCCTGTCAGCTTCATGATGCGCTGCGCGGCGGCGCCGTCGGCGCTGTTGATCGTCTTGGTGGCGCCGAAGCGCTTGCCCACGGCGAGGCGGTTCTCGTCCACGTCGACCATGATGATCTGTGCAGGCGAATAGAAGCGAGCAGTGAGCAGGGCAGCCAGCCCGATTGGACCGGCGCCAACGATGGCGACGGTCGAGCCCGGAGCGACCTTGCCGTTGAGCACGCCGCATTCGAAGCCGGTCGGCAGGATATCGCTCAGCATGACGAGGGCCTCTTCGTCCGAGTCGTCGGGTATGCGATAGAGACTGGTGTCGGCGTGCGGCGTGCGCACGTACTCGGCTTGGGTCCCGTCGATGGTATTGCCCAGAACCCAGCCGCCGCTGGCGCAATGCGAGTACATGCCGCGCCGGCAGTTCTCGCATTTGCCGCAGGAAGAAATGCAGGAGATGAGCACGCGATCTCCTACGTGGAACGCCGTGACGCCGGCGCCGACGGCCTCGACGATTCCGACACCCTCATGCCCCAGGATACGGCCGGGGGTGCAACTTGCCACGTCACCTTTGAGGATGTGCAGATCGGTGCCGCAGATGGTAGTTTTTGTGATCTTCACGATCGCATCACCGGGATCCGCAATCTCGGGCTTCGGACGTTCTTCAACGGCTTTGAGGCCCGGGCCTCGATAGACAAGTGCTTTCATGCGATCACCTCTTGAACGTTGAAAGAGCCGGACTGTTCAATCCGGTAGAGCAACAGGCTCAGCATCCAGGGGAAGACGAAGAGCAGGAGCAGCCATTTGAAATCGGAGTCGATCATGAAGTTGACGGCAGCCATCAATCCGATGGAGGCCAGGCCCGCGACTGCAGCAACCACAGCCGCGCCGCGATGGCGGGATCGAAAGCTCGTCAGGGCCACGTAGACGGTCAGCAGGCCGGCTGCGAACATGTACCCGCCCATCACCCAGAACACTCGACGCAACCACACCATGAGTCCAGGCATCGTCGCCAGAATCTGCGCTTGCGTGGTCGCCATGAAGCGCGGATCCTCCGGCAACAAAGGTGGACGCACGAACACGAAGTACACGCCCAGTCCCATGACGATCACGCCTCCCAGGGCAAGTGATGTCGCTGAATAGGGTTTGAGTCTCATGGAAGCGCCGGGGCTGCCTCAGGCAGAGGCGGGACTCCTAGCCAGCGCCGGGAAGAAGCGCGGCGTGCGTTTCGCCCAATCATCGAACTGCGCGCCGAATTGCTTCCGCATCTCGGCTTCCTCCGTGATGGCCAGCCGCCCGTACATCAGTAGCAGGATGGGGAACATCACCAGGGTCAGCAGGGTCGGCCACTGCAGCAGGAACCCCAGAAGCACGAGCACGAACGCGCCGTATTGCGGATGGCGAACCCGCGCATAAGGGCCAGTCACCGCGAGCACGCCCTGCCGTTGCGCGTCAAAGAGGACTTTCCATGCCGTCGATAGCAGGTAGAAGCCGAAGCCCAGGAAGGCGTAGCTGGCAATGTGCAGCGGGCCGAAGTGCGGGTCCCCCGTCTCGCCCAACAACGTTGACCACAAGTGGCCGCTGTTGTGTGAGAGCAGGTCCAGGCCGGGGTACTTCGTCTGCAGCCAACCCGATGTCAGGTAGATGGTCAAGGGAAACCCATACATCTCGACGAACAGCGCGACGATGAAAGCCCCGAAGGCCCCGAACGTTCGCCAGTCGCGCGCCGTCTGCGGTTTGAAAAAACTGAACGCAAACATCAGAAAAATGGCCGAGTTGAAGACGACAAGGGTCCACAGCCCGTAGGCGGGGTTCGTCGGTGCTCATGGCACGTCTTCCACGTTGACCGGCCCTGACGGGGCGACACTGTCCGGCTGTCGCGAGGCCCGAGATTTGTGACCATGGCCGCCGTGCATGAAGACATGCATCAGCGGGCAGGCCAGGAGCAGCAGGAAGGGAAGTGCTCCAAGGAAGTGGGCCCTATGCTCCGTCAGCAGGAAATAAGCCGCCACCGCACCCAGGGCAATGAATCCGATCGAATAGCGTGACCCCCAGAATCGGTCGGACTCGGGGGCGTGCTGAGAGTGGGCGTGGTTCATTCATGGCTCCAGAGTCTGGCTGGTCAACGCGGACCGGGAGCCACGAGCCAGGCGACGGTACACAACGCGTAGAAGATGGCCACCGTGATGGCCAGCGCGAATCCGGTGCGAAGGGGTGCCATGATCTGCTCCCTTTACTTCGCCGTGTCAGTGGGCAGACGGTCCATCATCATCTGCATCATGGACTGCATCATGTCCATGCGCTTTTCAATCATCTGTTGGCGCGCGGCCGTATCGGCTTTCATGTCGCCCATCATCGCCATGCTGTCATTCATGGTCTTCTTGTGCTCGGCCATCAATGCCCCGCGCTCTTCCGGCGTCTTGGCGGCCATCATTTTGACGTGCATCCCGTCCATGGATTTTATTTGCGCATCCGCACGAGCGACTGCTGGATTCGGCTTTATAGGGGCCGCCTTTTTCACGGAAGACGACGCTGACTCGGCCGGGTGGTGAGGATCGGCCTTCGGGTCCGTTGCGGCACCTGCTCCTGCAGCGATGGCAGTGATGATCATTGCGTAAGAGATTTTGGAGATGTGGTTCATAGTGGGTCCTGATAGCGCAGAGCGCGGCATCTTTATCTGCGGTGGATGCACTGTGCGCCGACTGCCTCGGCGCGGACTTGATAAAAATCAAACGGCGCTGGATTCGCTTGCCGCGCCGCAGACCATCAGCACCGAGGTCTTCGGCAACCGGTCCAACATCACCCATTGACCCCAGCTCAGCCGGAGATGCGGCTCGCGCGGCAGGTTCGGGTGCGCATCGCGGTTCCAATGCACGGCGATCTCCCGGCCCTGCACCTTCAACCGGAGCTCGAACGAAGTCCAATGCATCGGCAAGCGCGGCGAAAGGGACAGGGTTCCGGGCCGCACGGCGAGGCCCAGCAGCGTTTCCACCGCGGCGCGGTACAACCAGGCCGCTGAGCCGGTGTACCAGCTCCAGCCGCCGCGGCCGGTGTAGGGTGGGGCGCTGTAGATGTCGCCGGCCAACACATAGGGTTCGAGCTCGTACGCGGCCGCGCGCTGCGGATGGCGGCTGCGATGGGCCGGGCTGATCGCCTCGAAACTGTTCCAGGCCGCCTCGCAATCCCCGGACTGCGCCTGCGCCATCATTGCCCACACAGCGGCGTGCGAATACTGTCCCCCGTTTTCGCGGACACCCGGCGGATAGGCCTGGATGTAGCCCGGATTGTTGGCGGCGTGCTGCAGCGGCGGCGTGAGCAGCCGCAGCAGTCCGGCGTCGGCGTCGACCAGTTGCTGCTGCAGGGCCGCCATTGCGGGTCCGGTGAATTCGGGCGTGGATGCGCCGGACAGCACGGACCACGCCTGCGCGATCAGGTCGATCCGGCACTCGGCGTTTGCCTGCGAGCCGAGCGGCTCGCCGTTGTCAAAGAACGCGCGCCGAAACCACGCGCCATCCCAGCCAGCAGTGTGAAGTGCCGCGATCCATGCTTCGCGCGCCACGCGCCATTGTTCGGCGCGATCGCTGTCGCCGCGCGCTTCTGCGAGCGGCGCGAAGCGTTCCACCACCGCGCACAGGAACCAACCCAGCCAGACCGATTCGCCGCGGCCCTGGTGGCCCACGCGGTTCATGCCGTCGTTCCAGTCCCCGGTGCCCATCAGCGGCAACCCGTGCACACCGACCCGCAGGCTCCGGTCAATGGTGCGCGCGCAGTGCTCATAGACCGAGACCCGCTCAGCGGCCGTCTGCGGCGCGTAGTAGGCGTCTTCGGCGCCTTCGGGTATCGCCGGGCCTTCGATGAAGGCGACCTGTTCGTCGAGGAGCGCCGCATCGCCGCTGATATCCAGGTAGTGCGTACAGGCATACGGCAACCACAGCAGGTCGTCGGAGAAATGGGTCCGCACGCCTTCACCGCCTGGTGCATGCCACCAATGCTGCACATCGCCTTCTGCAAACTGGCGCGAGGCGTTGAGCACGATCTGTTCGCGCAGCCGCAGCGGGTCGGCCAGCGCCAGCGCCATTGCATCTTGAAGTTGGTCCCGAAAGCCCGACGCGCCCCCGGCTTGATAAAAGCCTGCCTTTGACCAGATGCGGCAGGTCACGGTCTGGTAGAGCAGCCAGTGATTGACCAGAGCATCGAACAGCGGATCGGGCGTCTTCACCTGCAGGCTGTCGCCCAACCGCGCCCACGAACGGCTTACCTGCGCCAGCACCTCGCGCGGATCGCGCAAGGCCCACGACTGCGCCAGCGCCTCTGCGCCGGCCTGCGTGGTCGCGTGTCCCAGCACGAAGCTGAATGCGCTGCTTTCGCCCGGTGCAAGCACGAAATCGAAGGCGAGGCCCGCGCACGGGTCCAGCCCCCCACCGCTTCGCTCGCCCAACGTCGCCGGCATCCCCAGGCGACCGGTCGCGTCGAAGAATTCGGCGCGGTCGCAAGTCCACTGCACAACACCCTCTACGCCGGCGAGCAGGACGAAAGCGGTATGGTTACCGAACCCGGCCCGATGCTCGCGTTGCTGCGCGAACACCGCCGCCTGCTCGGTCGCCTTCCAGGTGACGACGCCGCGCCGGTCGCCACGGTTGGCGCCCAACTGCCACTCCACCATGCCCAGCACTCGCAAGCGCAGGCGGCTCTTGCCCGCATTGCGCAGCCGCACCCGCACCACCTTGGCGGCTTCGACTGGATCGGCCAGCAAGGTTGCCTCGACCTGCAAGCCGCCATGATCGCTCTCAAACACGCTGTAGCCCTGGCCATGCCTCACGCGGAGGCGCCCTCCCGCACGCGTGACCGCGAAGACTTCGCTGCTGTCCAGATCCTGCAGCAGCCAGTGCTCCGAAGGCGGGTCGGCCACCGGGTCGTTCGACCAGGCGCTCAGCTGGTGCAGGCGGCTGTTCACCGCCCAGGTGTAGCCGCTGCCCGCCTCCGAGACCTGGAAGCCGAAATTCGCGTTTGCGATGACATTGATCCAGGGCCGGGGCGTCGCCTGGCCGGGGTCCAGGACAAACCGGAACTCTGCGCTAGCGGCGTCGAATTCGCCGGGCGACATCGGCCCTCGTGGCGTCGCGCCTGCGACCGGGGCTGCGATCGCAGGGGGCACCGGCGACAGCGCTTGCACCGGCGTGCCGCTCCATATCTCACGCAGCGCGGCAACCTGTACTTCCAGTGGGCGGCCATCGGCGGTGAGGACCACCCGCGCGAGCCCGATCAGCGCATCCTTCTCGGACGGCGATATCTCGTGCTCCCGCAACAGAAAGAAGCCCGCCCCTTCGCTGCTAGGGAAGCTGTTCTGCACCGCATGCAGCAAGCGGTCGCGCAGCGCGAGGATGTCGCGCTGCAGCGGCATCAGGTAGGAATTGGGCTCTCCGTTCAGCACCACGACATCGACCAGCAGACCGCCGAAGGTCCACCAGGGCTGGGACCGCAGCAACGCGTGCACCAGCGCGACACCGTCGCTCGAGTGCACCCGCACCAGCACGATCGGTTTGTCGCCGGACAGGCCGAAGCGCCAGAGTTGGCGTTGGTCCTGCGGCCCGCGCCGGCTGGTGGCGCGCGGCGCGGTGTACATGAGGACCGTGGTGAGGTCCTGCACGGCGAGGTGCTGCTCCGGACTCAAGGCCAGGTCGCGCAGCCGCACCTGGGCCAGCGTCGCCGCCATGCGGAAGGCCCGCTCGATGTGCATCGGCTGCAGGTAGCTGTCGATGCGCGCTTCAAGATGGCTTTCGTGCTCGGCCGCCGTGGTGGCAAAGGTGAGCTTGGCACTCGTCCCGGGCGCGATGCGCAACTGCACCCGCAGGCATGCAATCGGGTCCAGCCCATTGACTGGCAGCCCGTCGGCGTCCAGCGGCTGGGTCGCCAACTCCGGATCGGACAGCGGCCGATTGCGGCCGCGGAACGCACGCCGGTCGGTCATGCACTCCACGGACAGAACGTCACCATCGACGCCCGCCAGAAAGTGCGCCGCCGCGATTTCGGGGTCGCCCTCCAGCCGCGGGCGCCGCGTCATCACCACCGCCCGCCACTCCGCCCGCCAATGCGTCTGGAGGAACAGATTGGAGAACGCCGGGTGCGCCTCGTCGGCCGCCGCCGCCGCCAGCACCGGCTCGAAACTGGAAACCAGTTCGCCGACCCACGCCGTTCGGCCGGTGTTGCGCAGGGTGACCGTGCGCAATTCGACATCATCCTCCGGGCTGACCAGCACCGTGACCCCGGTGCTGATGTCTTCGGCCTGTGCGTCGAACTGCACGCGGTCGGCCATGAAGAGCGCCTGATAGCGCCAGCCCGCTCCGGGCGCGGGACTGGCCGTGAGCGACACCAGGTCGCTCTGGTCCTGCCGGCGCAGGTAGAAGAAATGCCCGCAAGCATCGCGCAGCAGGTCGTCGCGCCAGCGGGAGATGTTCTGCCCCCGCCAGCGACAGAGCCCGGCACCACTGGCCCGCAAGGCCACGCTGTAACGGCCGTTGGACAGGAGGTGGGTCGGCTTGCAGCCGGCAGCGCCGGGGAGAACCCTGCGCGACTGGAACACCACTGTGTCGTCGCTTTCCCCCGGTACGGGGGGCTGCCGCGGATCAGCGCTTTCGAAGATCTGGCGCGGTGTGCTCTCGTGCAGCAGCACTTCGTGCGCCATCACCATCGGATCGGCAGAAAACCATCGGCGCGGCGCATCGCTGCACAGGACGTTGCACAACGCGGTGAGCGACATGCCATGGTGATGCGCCATGTAGGCTTCCACGATGCTGAAGGGGTGCGCCGCCGGTTGGCGCGAGACGCTGAAGTCGATCGCCTCGAACATGCCCAGCGCGC
>JBKJTX010000305.1:0-8545 GCA_046590315.1 Ramlibacter sp.
GCATCGAGCTGATGCTTCAGCTCGTGGGTTGAACCCTCGGGGCTCAGCTTGAAAGGGCGGCCAGGGCGCGCGCTGTGATCTCTTCGACGCTGCCCGTGCCACTGATGGCGCGGTACTTGGGCGCCGACATCGGGTCTGTGTTGGCCCAGTTCGAGTAGTAATCGACCAGCGGGCGAGTCTGCGATGCGTAGACCTCCAGCCGCTTCATGACGGTCTCTTCCTTGTCGTCTTCACGCTGGATCAGCGGCTCACCGGTCACGTCGTCGAGGCCAGCCACTTTGGGCGGATTGAATTTCACGTGATAAGTGCGGCCCGAAGCCGTGTGCGAACGGCGGCCGCTCATGCGCTCGATGATCGCAGCGAAAGGCACATCGATTTCCAATACGTAGTCGAGCTTCACGCCGGCTGCCTTCATCGCGTCGGCTTGGGGAATCGTGCGCGGGAATCCATCGAACAGGAAACCATTGGCGCAGTCGGGCTGCTGCAGCCGTTCCTTCACCAAGCCGATGATGATGTCGTCGCTCACGAGCGCACCGGAGTCCATGATTTTCTTGGCCGCGAGGCCCATCGGCGTACCGGCCTTGACAGCAGCGCGCAGCATGTCGCCGGTGGAGATTTGCGGGATGCCGTACTTCTGGCAGATAAAGGCGGCTTGCGTGCCTTTGCCAGCGCCGGGGGCGCCCAACAAAATCAGTCTCATGGATGTCCTCGAAAGGTGTGGATTCGGCGGGCACTGCCGGGGCTGCGGGTCCTGCTCACGCGTGCCCAGCCGTCGCGCATCATTGGCGCAAAGGATAGCATGCGTGTCCTGCGCGTTCGCTTACTCGCCCACCCCCAACCAGAGGGCGCGCACCCGTTCCAGATCGTCAGGCGTATCCACACCCACGCCGGGCGCGGTGGCCGTGACGTGCACGGCGATGCGGTGGCCGTGCCATAACGCCCGCAGCTGCTCCAGCGCCTCGGTGGCCTCGATGGGCGCCGGCGGCAGCCGGGGAAACTCGCGCAGGAAGCCCGCGCGATAACCGTAGACGCCAACGTGCCGCAGTGGCCGAGAATCCGGCAAGGCGTGCACGCCGCCCGAGAAGCCGTCGCGCCACCACGCGATGGGCGCGCGGCTGAAGTACAGCGCGAATCCCTGGGCATCCAGAACGACTTTCACGACGTTGGGATTGATGAAATCGGCCACGGTGTCGATCGCGTGCGCTGCGGTGCTCATGCTGGCTTCCGGCCTCTTAGCGAGCAATTGCGCGACGGCGTCGATCAACGCAGGATCGATCAAGGGCTCGTCCCCCTGCACGTTGACGATCACGTCCTGCCCGGCCAGACCCAGCAGTTCGCAGGCCTGTGCCAGCCGGTCGCTGCCGGAGGGATGGTCGGTGTGCGTGAGGATCGCCTCAACCCCATGGGACGCGCATGCGTCGACGATGGCCGCGCTGTCCGCCGCGACGACGATACGTCCAGCGGATGACTGCCGGGCGCGCTCCGCTACCCGCACGATCATCGGGCGGCCGCCAATGTCGGCCAGCGGCTTGTTGGGCAGGCGGGTCGATGCCAGCCGGGCCGGTATAAGAACAGTGAACCCCATCGCTCGTAGCGCTCAGGCCAGCGGCGTGCGCGGCGGCAGGCGCTCGAGTTCCTCGTCGCTCAAGGTGCGCGCTTCCTCTTCGAGAAGAATCGGAATACCGTCGCGGATCGGATAGGCAAGCCGTGCGCTTCGCGACAGCAGCTCCTGGCGATCGCGGTCGAAGTCCAGGTGGCCCTTGGTCACCGGACACACCAGCAACTCAAGCAGTTTGGGATCCATGCGCGGATGATAGCTTCGCGGACAACAAGCGGTCGAACTCTTCCCAGAAGCCCAGAGCGATACTCACTTCCAATGGCACCGCCCAGGCTTGCGGATGGGTACGCCACAGCTTCACCGCGTCTTTCTCGGTGCACACGAGCTCGCGCCCGCCGACTTGCAGCCTCTGGTCCTGAAACCCGTGGTGGTCGGGGAGGGCGACGGTCTGCGCGAGCTCCAGCCCGGCTGCACGCAGCATCCCGAAAAACGCCTCGGGCCGGGCAATCCCCGCGGCGGCCGCCAAGGGTCGGCCCCGTAGCGCGGCAAGCTCGATGCGGGTTCCGTCGGCGCGTTGTGCCCGAGCTGCGAGGCGGCGCTCCACTGTGAAGCCGGTGATGTCTTTGGTCTGCGCCGTGCGCAGAACCAGCGCCACCGGCCGCGGCCACTTCTCGCGCAGCGGGCCGGCCGGTAGCAGCCAGCCGTTGCCGACGCCGCGTTCGTCGAACACGCAGATTTCGATATCGCGTTGCAGTCCGTAATGCTGCAAACCGTCATCGCAGACGATGACCTGCGTCTGCGGATGTGCATGCAACAGGGCCCGTGCCGCATCCGCGCGCCGTTGCCCGACGAACACCGGCACGCCCGTGGTTCTCGCAATGAGCAGGGGTTCATCTCCGGATTCTTGTACGTTTCCGTCCGGGCGTACTTCAATGCAGGCCGACGAACTGCGACCATAGCCGCGCGACACCACGCCGGCGGCGATTCCTCGTGACTGCAGGTGTTCGACCAGTGCGATCACAACAGGCGTCTTGCCCGCGCCACCCGCCACAACGTTGCCAACGACGATGACCGGCGCCCCCACCCATTCGCTTTTCAAAAGGCCGCTGCGGTAAGCGGAGCGCCGAAGCGCCGCCAGGGCGCCGAACAGCAGCGATACCGGCCAAAGCAGCCGGGCCAGCGCACCGCGCCGCAGCCACGCGCGCTGCAGCGCCTGGTGCATCCTTAGCGGGCCCCGGCCTGGGCCGAGGATTGGGTAGCGAACGTGATCTGGTTGAGGCCGCTGCGGCGTGCCGCTTCCATCACGGTGATGACCGACTGATGCGGCGCCGTCGCGTCGGCGGTGATGATGACCACGCTGTCCTTGCCCGCCTGCGCCGCTTCGGTCAGCGCTTGCGCAACGGCTTCCACGCTGCGCCCGGCAATGGGCATTCCCTTGACTGAGTAGCGCCCGTCGGCGCTCACGGCGACGATGACTTCCTTGGGATAGTCGCGCTGTGCGTCGGCGTCGGCCACGGGAAGCTTCAGCTGCAGCTCGGTGAATTTGCTGTAGGTGGTCGACAGCATCAGGAAGATCAGCACTACCAACAGCACGTCGATGAAGGGGATCAGGTTGATCTCCGGCTCATCGCGCGGGCGGGGGCGGAAGTTCATGGCGTCTCTTGGTTCATTTGCCGCGCAAGGTGTTCAAGTGGCGGGCGAAACGTTCGGCAGAGAGTTCCAGGGTCAGCAGGTACTCGTCGACCCGCACGCGGAAATAGCGCCAGAAGATGAGCGACGGGATGGCAACAATCAGACCGAAGGCCGTGTTGTAGAGCGCCACCGAGATGCCGTGTGCGAGCTGCGCCGGGTTGCCGCCCGTGGCACCGCCCGCGGACGACTGCGAACCGAATATCTCGATCATGCCAATGACCGTGCCCAAGAGGCCCAGCAGCGGCGCCGCCGAGGCGATCGTGGCCAGCGCACTCAGGTAGCGCTCCAGGCGATGCGCAACGGCTCGGCCGGTGTTCTCCATCGTCGAGCGCAGGTCGATCTCGGTGCAACGCGGATCGGAATTAAGCGCCCGAAAGCCACTCGCCAGCACTTCGCCCAACGCCGAGTTTTGGGCCAGCTGCGCGACCACGTCAGGTGTGGGAACGGACGTGCGGGAAACAGCCAATGCTTCGTCCAGCAATTTGGGCGGAGCGACCTTGTCGGTCTTGAGGCTGATGAAGCGCTCGATCACGAGCGCGAGCGCGAGGATGGAGCAGGCAACCAACGGCCAGATGGGCCAGCCTGCGGCTTGTATGATCGAAAACAAGGACTTCTTTCCGCCACGGTGTAGCTTGAGTAGCGGCCGATTATCGTGTACTCGATGACCTGTAGGAAAACATCCGGTGTGCGTAGGACGAGACCCACAGAAGATGTGGATAACTTTGTGTAGAAGGCGCCCTTCATCCCCCGCCAAGCCGCGCCAATCCTTCAACGTGACAAATCGATGACAATTTGAGCAGGTAAATCTTCAATGAAATCAAACACTTGCTCCACAGAATCAGCGTTCTACGGGGAAACCCGGCGCTGTCAGCCCAGTTGCTCGAAGCTGTGGACTAAATTTGCCCTCTCAAACGCCCGCGAAGGGCGGATCGCCTGATGGTGGAGCAGTCGCAGCCTGCATTGACGCCGCGAATCTGGCAGGTTGGCGCCCTGTGCCGCGCGGTAGCTGACGCTCTCGAGACGAGATTCAATCCCGTAGCGGTCCGGGGTGAGGTTTCGGGCTTCTCGCGGGCGGCCAGTGGGCATTCCTACTTCTCCCTGAAGGATGCCCAAGGGCAAATCCGCTGCGCGATGTTCCGCCGTGCAGCATCGCTGCTGGACTTCGTACCGCGCGACGGGGATAGTGTGGAAGTGCTTGGGCGCCTGGGCGTCTATGAGCCGCGCGGGGACTTGCAGTTGATCGTGGAAAGCCTGTCCCGAGCGGGGCAGGGCGCTCTTTTCGAGCAGTTTCTGCGGCTGAAGGCCAAGCTGGAAGCCGAAGGGCTGTTCGACACGGCGCGCAAGCGAGCGGTACCGATCATGCCAAGGGGAATTGGCCTCGTTACCTCCACCGGCGCGGCGGCGCTGCACGACGTCATCACCGCATTGCAGCGGCGAGCGCCTCATGTTCCCGTGATGTTCGCCCCGGCCGCAGTGCAAGGCGCCCAGGCGCCCGAGAATCTTGTAGGCGCGCTGCAGTCTCTGTACCGGCTCGCCGAGCGGGGCGTGGTCGATGTGATCCTGCTGGTGCGCGGTGGCGGGTCGATCGAAGACCTCTGGGCATTCAATGACGAGCGGCTGGCCCGCGCCATCGTGCAAAGCCCCGTGCCGCTGGTGAGCGGCGTGGGCCACGAGACTGATTTCACCATCGCCGATTTTTGCGCCGATGTGCGGGCTCCGACGCCCACGGCAGCCGCGGAGCTCTCGGCGCAGTCGCGCGAGGTCTGGCTCAACGGGTTGCAGGTGGTGCAGGGCGATTTGGCTCTCGCAGTGACTCAACGGCTCGACGTCGCGGCGCAGTGCCTGGATCGTGCCGCGGCACGCCTGGGCCGACCGCTTGCCCGTTTGGGGACGCAGCAGCTGCGGCTCACGGTCTCGGCGCACCGGTTGCGGCATGCTGTGTTGTCGCGGCTGGAAAAAGAACGCGGACACTTGCACAATGACGGTGCGCAGCTCAGGCACGCCATGTCCGGCCGATTGGCGCAAGCTGTTCAGGTACTCGAACGCTCGCGGCTGCGGCTGGAGCTGCTGGACCCGCGCCTCGTGCTCCAGCGCGGATACGCATTACTCGCCGACACGGCGGGGCGGCCCATCACCAGCGCGCGGCAAACTCATCTGGGCCAGTCCTTGACGGCAACCCTTGCCGATGGAGAGGTTGCTGTAACCGTGTCGCCGGTCACTGGATTTAGTTCATAGAATGGCCGCCTGCCACGCCCATTCATCAGACCAATAACCTCAGAGGAAACCCCATGGAACATACCCTTCCCGCCCTGCCTTTCCCGATCGACTCGCTCGCGCCGCACTACTCGAAAGAGACGCTGGAGTTTCACCACGGGAAGCACCACAACGCCTATGTAGTGAACCTCAACAACTTGCAAAAGGGCACCGAATTCGAGAGCATGACGCTCGAGGAGATCATCAAGAAGTCCTCCGGCGGCATCTACAACAACTCCGCGCAGATTTGGAACCACACCTTCTTCTGGAATTGCATGAAGCCGCAAGGCGGCGGCGAGCCCACTGGTGCGCTGGCAACCGCGATCAACAGCAAGTGGGGCAACTACGCGGCGTTCCGCGAAGCGTTTGTGAAATCCGCCGTTGGAAACTTCGGCTCGGGCTGGACGTGGTTGGTGAAGAAGCCCGACGGCAGCGTCGACATCGTGAACACCGGCGCCGCCGGTACGCCGCTCACGACCGCCGACAAAGCGCTGCTGACGGTGGACGTGTGGGAGCACGCGTACTACATCGACTACCGCAACCTGCGTCCGAAGTTCGTCGAGACCTTCCTGGACAAGCTCGCGAACTGGGACTTCGCGCAAAAGAACTTCGGTTAACGGCTGAGCGCCAATATGAAAAAAGGGCCGCTTTCGCGGCCCTTTTGTTCTAGTTCTTGAAGACCTCGCCGCGCAGCCTGGCGCCGGCCTTGATACCCTTTTTTGCGAACCAGCCCTGGTTCATCTCCAACACATAGCGCACCGGCTTGGTGGAGCAGTGCGAATCCATCGTTTGCGGCTTCATGTCGACGAGGTTGACCACGGTGCCATCGTCCGCCACGAATGCGGCCGTGAGCGGCAGCATCGTGTTCTTCATCCAGAAGCACTGCATGGACGGCTGTTCGAAGATGAACAACATGCCTTCGTGCTGGGGCATCTCCTTGCGGAACATGAGGCCGACCATGCGCTGGTCGGGCGTCTGCGCCACCTGGGCGTCGATCTGGTGCATGCCGGAGGAAAGCTTGACCCGCGGCAGCTGGGTCTGTGCCTCTTGCGCGAGCGCTATCTGTGCACCGGCGGCCAGCACGAAGGAGGCGAGGATGGCGAAGAGTCGTTTCATGACTGGTATTCTGGCCCGCAAATAAAAGAGCCCGCGCTTGGCGGGCATCTTCAAAAAAAACCGGCCCGGATCAGGAGGTCTTTTCAACCTTCTTGACGGCCCGCTTCTTAGCCTTCTTCTTCGTCGCCTTCTTGGTCATGGCGCTGTCCTTCTGCGCCATGCCGGTGTCGGCGGCGGCAGAAGGTTTGGCCGGAGTTGCAGCCATCCCAGAAGCAGGCTTGGCGGGAGTTGCAGGCGTAGCGGCCATGGGGGCGCCGGCGTGCGAAGCGGCGTAGGTGGTTGCGGCGAAAAGTGTGGCGACGAGAGCTGCGAGGAGCTTGTTCATGTCTGGGTCCTAATTGAGTCGAGATGATTTTTCAAAAAATCCTCCCAGCGATAGGAAGGCCCCTCCGTAACGGCCTCCAGTGACCAACGGTTGACACTGGTTGCGCAAACAAAAACGCCCGCTTGAAGCGGGCGTTTTTGTGCGGGGTCAAGAATTACTTCTTGGCGGCATCCTTCTTGGCATCGGCAGCGGCTACGGCCTTCGTTTCCTTGGCCTTGGCGTCAGCCTTGGCTTCCTTTGCCTTGGCGGCAGCAGCGGCCTTTTCTTCCTTTTCCTTGGCGGCGGCGGCCTTCTTGGCAGCCTTGGCTTCGGCCTTAGCCTTTTTCTTGTCGGCCTTAGCGTCGGCCTTCATGTCAGCCTTCATCGTGTCGGTGGCAGCGGGCTTGGCTTCGGCCTTCATGGCGGCGCCGGACGCAGCCTTGGCGGGAGCGGGAGCGGCCATCTTGGAACCCGAAGCGGCAGCCATGGGGGCGCCGGCGTGCGAAGCGGCAAAGGAAGCGGTGGCGAAGAGGGCGGTCAGGAGGGTAGCGAGGAGTTTGTTCATGTCTGGGTCCTGTTAGGGGTAAGAATTTTGCAAAATTGCCGCCCTTCATGGGCCTGCCTTCCGCCAACGCGACAGTCAGCTCAGCGGTTGACAAGGTAGGCGAAATCTCGGCCGCAAGGGCTGGGCCCGGCCGCAAGGACTGCGGCAGTTTCGGGGCTAGAATCCGTTGGTTTTGCCGCGCCGCGACAAGCCGTTGTCACATCCCCCCCGGAGACCGTTTCCCCCATGTACCAGCACATCAAGGTGCCTTCCGAAGGCCAGAAAATCACCGTCAACGCCGACATGTCTCTGAAGGTCCCGGACCAGCCCGTGATTCCCTTCATTGAGGGCGACGGTACCGGTATGGACATCACGCCGGTGATGCTGAAGGTAGTGGACGCCGCAGTGGCTAAAGCCTATGGCGGCAAGAAGAAGATTCATTGGATGGAGGTGTACGCTGGCGAAAAGTCGACCAAGGTGTACGGGCCTGACGTCTGGCTGCCAGAAGAAACGCTGCATGCGGTGCGCGACTATGTGGTCTCGATCAAGGGCCCGCTCACGACACCCGTCGGCGGCGGCATCCGGTCATTGAACGTCGCGCTGCGCCAGGAGCTGGACCTGTACGTCTGCCTGCGCCCGATCCAGTACTTTGATGGCGTGCCCAGCCCGGTCAAGGAGCCGCACAAGACCCACATGGTGATCTTTCGCGAGAACTCGGAAGACATTTACGCCGGCATCGAGTTCGAGGCCGAAAGTGACAAGGCCAAGAAGATCATCAAGTTCCTGCAGGACGAGATGGGCGTCAAGAAAATTCGATTCCCGGACACCTCCGGCATCGGCATCAAGCCGGTGTCGCGCGAAGGCACCGAGCGCCTGGTGCGCAAGGCCATCCAGTACGCGGTGGACAACGACAAGCCCAGCGTGACCATCGTGCACAAGGGCAACAACATGAAGTACACCGAAGGTGGCTTCCGTGATTGGGCCTACGCGTTGGCACAGCGTGAATTCGGTGCCGAGCTGATCGACGGCGGTCCGTGGAGCAAGTTCAAAAATCCGAAGACCGGCAAGGAGATCGTCG
>JBKJTX010000310.1:0-4350 GCA_046590315.1 Ramlibacter sp.
GCTGGCGCAGCGAGCCCGACCGGGGCGTGGCGGAGGCGGTGAACAAGGGATTCGCGCAGGCGCGCGGTGAGATTCTCACCATTCAGAGCTCCGATGACGTGTTCCTGCCCGGTGCGATCGCTGCTGCGGTCGACGCGCTGCAGGCGCGGCCGGATGCAGCCATTGTTTATGGCGATGTCGAACTCATTGACGAGCATTCACGGCAGATCGGCTTCGACCGCCAAGCGGATTTTGACCTCGCGCAGTACCTCGCGCGCTTCCAGTACATCCCCCAGCCTGGTACGTTCTTCACGCGCACAGCGCTCCTGGCTGTGCCGGCATGGCGTGAGGATTTCAGCTATGCAGCAGATGCAGATTTCTGGATGCGCATTGCCGTGAAGCTGCCAGTGCTCAAAATGCATCGAGCAGTGGCAAGGTACCGCTACCACGCGGACCAGCGCGATACGCAACGCGCGCGCATCGCGCGTGACTGGGAAGGCGCAGTGCGTGACCTTGTCGCCGGCGGCGCTCTGAGTCCAAGGGAACGGCGCCACGCGTTGATGGGCATCCAACTGGCGCGCCACCAATACCTGCCCGAGTCGGCTTGGTGGCCGCGCACACGGGCGTTGTACGGGGCGCTGGCCGCAAATCCCGCCGGACTGCTGGACTCGCGATTTCCCAAGCGTGAGCTGCTGCCCGGGCGCACCCCGGTTTGGGCACTGCTATCGCGCTTCAAGCGTGCGTTGGGCTGGCGTCCGCGGGGCTCGTCATGAAGGTTGAGCCATGACGACGGTTCAAGAACACATCAGGCACGCGCGCCTTTGGGCCGGTGCGCTCTGGAAGGACCGGCCACGCTATCGCCGTTGCTTGTCCCTAACGGGGCCCGCCTATTTGTCACTTTGCAATCGTGGCGAACAGCTGGAGCGTGCCCCTTCCGGAGAAGGCTACCGTTGCTTGTGGCAGTGGACATCCGATTTAACGGCGCCCAAGGCGCTGCCTGAGCTCGGCAAACAACTGATGCGCCGCTCGCTCAACGAGCATCCCATCGGGAGAAACACGGAAGGACCAGACGCGAGCGCGGCGCCGGACGTATCGTTCATCATCGGCCACCGTGGCTTGGCGCGCCTGCCGCACTTGCTGGCCACGCTCGACAGCATTGCCGCGCAGCAAGGCGCGGGGATCGAATGCATCGTCGTTGAGCAGGAGGCCGAGAGCCGGCTTGGCGGGCGGCTGCCGCCGTGGGTGCGAGTCATCCATACACCGCCGCCCGATGTCGATATGGCGTACTGCCGTTCATGGGCTTTCAACGTGGGCGCTCGCCATGCGCGCGGCCGGCTGTTGATACTGCACGACAACGACATCCTGGTGCCGCAGGACTACGCCAGCAGCGTTTTGCGGCACGTTGCCCAAGGGGTAGAGCTGGCCGACATCAAACGCTTTGTGTTCTACCTGGGAGAGCGGCACACGGCTGCCGTATTGCATGGCCGTATCGCCTTGACCGACGCAGCGCCCGGGGCCACTACGCAGAACACTACGGCCGGCTGCAGCATCGCCATTACCCGTGAGGCCTATAGGCGCATCGGCGGCATGGACGAATCGTTTATAGGATGGGGTGGGGAAGACAATGAATTCTGGGAGCGTGCGCAGACGCTGAAAGTTTGGGACTACGGCTATTTACCGATGGTCCATCTGTGGCACCCCGCCCAGCCCGGTAAGCAGCAACCGGACAATCCGACGCTTGCGCGCTATCACGCGCTGTCGGCCATTCCGGTGCAGGAACGCATCGTGCGTTTGCTTGCGCGGCCGTCGGGCCAATTGTCTGGGCCGGCGGCCATGCCGGCGGGAGCCGATTGATGTGCGGCATCGCCGGCTGGCTGTTTTCGCCCGGGCGTGAGCCGGCCGCCGCGACGTTGAACGCGATGACCGTTGCCTTGCGCCATCGCGGCCCCGACGACAGCGGCGAATTCCGCGATCATGCGGCGGGCCTCGCGCTCGGCCACCGGCGCCTGTCCATCATCGACCTTAGCCTAGGCGGTCACCAACCGATGATTCACGGCGAATCCGGCGTGGTTCTCGCTTACAACGGCGAGCTGTACAACTTCAAGACGCTGCGCGCCGAGCTCGAGCAGTGCGGCCACATCTTCCAGTCGCGCAGCGACACCGAGGTGGTCTTGCACGCGTACCTGCAGTGGGGCGCGGACTGCCTGGCGAGATTTGCCGGGATGTTCGCGCTCGCGCTCTGGGATCCGCGCAGCCAAACGCTGCACCTCGCGCGCGACGCCATGGGGATGAAGCCGCTCTACTATGTGCAGCGCCCCGGCGGCGTGGCCTTCGCTTCCGAGCTCAAGGCGTTTCGCGAGCTGCCTGGCTTCGAATCGCAGCCGGACGCCGGGGCGATGCAGCAGTACCTGGAGTTCGGCTATGTGTTCGACGAACACCAGACGATGCTCGACGGCGTACGCAAGCTGGCGCCCGGCACCCGATTGGAACTGCACGCGGGAGCAATCGTGCGCGAGGTGACATGGTTTACGCCGCCCCGGCCGCAGGAACGCGAGCTCACGGAACAGGCTCAACTCGAGGAGTTTGGCCCCTTGCTCGACCAGGTGGTAAGCGAACATCTCATCGCGGACGTTCCGCTCGGATTGTTGTTGTCGGGGGGACTCGATTCAAGTGTGATTGCCGCCATCGCGGCGCGCAAAGGGTCGCTGCTCACCATCAGCATGGGGTTCGACGGTTCCGAGATCGATGAGCGCGAGAATGCGGCGGCCGTGAGCCGCCATATCGGCTCGCAGCACATGAACGTGCTGGTAACGGCGGCCGACGTCAAGGCCGAAGTGTTGCGCGGCGCCTGGGTCTTCGACGACCTCTTCGCGGATTGGGGCACGGTTACCACGCAACTGCTGTATCGCCGTTGCCGCGAACAGGGCATCAAAGCCGTGCTGGTGGGAGAGGGCGCCGACGAACTGTTCGGGGGCTATGACGTCTTCAATCTGCCGCAGCGACTCAACCTCTGGCAGCAGTTTCGCCTGTACCAGAAGTACGCCGGCCGCCGCCATGGTCGGCTGTTCGGTGTGTTCCGCAGCGCGATGCGTGAGTACCTTGACGCCTCTGGCGGCGACGCCTTCCATGCGGTGCGGCTCTTCGAATCGCGCCGTCAGTTGCCCAATCAGTACGTCATGAAGGTCGACAAGGCCAGCATGGCGGAAAGCGTCGAAGCGCGCGCACCGTATCTGGACCGGCGCATCGCAGAATTCGCTTACCGCACGCCGCGCGAATGGCTGCTGCGCCAAGGCGAAAACAAATACCTGCTGCGCGCCTTGGCGCGCCAAGACGGGCTCTTGCCTGCTGCGGCCAGCGCGCGGCCCAAATTCGGCGCGCCCCTGGCTGCCAGCTGGATGGACGATGACGCGGGCTTTCGCAGCTTTGCGCGTGAGCGGCTGCTGGATGGCGCCAGCCAAACCCGCCGACTCGGCTTTGGCCGTGCCATGACTGCGTACTACGACCAGGGCCGCCGTGGATATCGGTTTCCCGCCGGGCTTTCGGTGTTCCGAAACCTGGCTTGGCGCCTGCTGCTGCTCGAGCTTTGGTCGCAGCACTACCTGGGAGGCCGCGCATGACCCCCGGCCTGGTCAGCACCATCATCCCGGTCTACAACCGCGCGGCGCAATTGCGCGAAGCGGTGCAGAGCGTGGTCGACCAGGCGTACGGGCCGGCCGAAGTCATCGTTGTGGATGATGGTTCGACCGACGAGACGCCCGCGGCCATCAAAGCGCTCGCGGCGGCGCATCCCGACATCGTGCGCGGGGTGCGGCAAGACAACGCGGGGCCGGGGCCCGCAAGGCAACTCGGCCTGTCGCTGGCGCACGGCGAGTTCATCCAATACCTGGACAGCGACGACGTTTTGCTTCCGGGAAAATTCGTGGCGCAGGTAGGCGCGTTGCGTGAGCACCCCGACCGCGACGTCGCCTATGGCATGACGCGTTTTCGCGAAAGCAGTGGCCAGGTGGTCGAGGGTCCGTGGAAGGGTTCGGGCACCGCGCGCGCCACCATGTTCCCGTCGTTCATCGTGGAGCGCTGGTGGGACACGCCCAACCCGCTGTACCGCCGCGCCATCTGCGACCGCGCCGGTCCCTGGACCGATTTGCGGCTGGAAGAGGACTGGGAGTACGACTGCCGTGTCGCTGCGCTCGGCGCGCGACTCGTGTGGTGCGAGCAGTACGTGTGCGAAGTGCGCGATCATGCCGGCGACCGGCTGTGCCGTGGCGCTGGATTGGATCCGCTGCGCTTGCGCGATCGCGCCCGTAGCCACGCCTTGATGTACTCGCACGCGCAACGCGCCGGTATGGGGCCGGACATTCCCGAGATGCAGCT
>JBKJTX010000384.1:0-2926 GCA_046590315.1 Ramlibacter sp.
AGGATTTCGTACAAATCGGCATATGAGTATAACGCTGAGAAGTTGATCACGTTCTTCTCGAACTGCACCGGCATCGCGGCCATGTTCTGCGCCGTACCCAGGTGGCCGGCGATGACGAACACTTTGTCCTGGTTCACCAGCTTCTGCGCGGCGAGCACGGCTTTCTTGGGGTCGTAGCCGTTGTCTTCGGCCAGCAGGCGCAGCTTGCGGCCATGGACGTTGCCCTGCTGTTCGTTGAGTTCGTCGATGCGCAGCAGCATGCCATTGCGCGCCTGCTTGCCGTAGCCGGCCAGCGGGCCCGACATGTCCTGAATCGTGCCAACCAAAACTTCGGTCTTGGTCACACCCTGCTGCTGGGCGACGGCCAGCGTGGAAGCGAGCGCCAAAACGGCGACCGCAAAGGTGGGTCTGATTTTCATTGCGCTTGTCTCCTGGTGAACGAGTACGTATTCAACGCGAAAGACGCGGCAATGGCATAGGCGCAAACGCTGTAGAAATTATGGGTACATCGCCTCGATGTGGGCAGCGTATTTTTGCTGCACCAGCTGTCGCTTGAGCTTCATGGTGGGCGTCAGTTCTTCGTCCTCGGCGGAGAGCTGCGTGTCCAGCAGGAAGAATTTCTTGATTTGTTCGACCCGCGCGAACTTCGCATTCACCCGGTCGATCTCGCCCTGGATGAGCTCTTGCACCTGCGGTGCCCGCGTGAGGCTGGCGTAGTTGGAAAAGGGAACGTCGCTGTCCTGCGCGAATTTCTCGACGTTCTCCTGGTCGATCATGATGATCACCGTGAGGTAGGGCCGCTTGTCGCCGATCACCACGGCGTCGGTGATGTAGGGTGAGAACTTGAGCTCGTTTTCCAGCTCGCTGGGGGTGATGTTCTTGCCGCCGGCCGTGATGATGATGTCCTTCATCCGGTCGGTGATGCGAAAGAATCCATCCTCGTCGACCAGGCCGACGTCGCCGGTGTGAAGCCAACCGTCGGCATCAATGGTTTCGGCGGTTTTCTCGGGCTGGTTCAGATAGCCCATGAAGACATTCGCACCGCGCACCAGAATCTCGCCGGTGGCGGGGTCGAGCTTGACTTCGTTGTAGCTGGCGGCCGGGCCGATCGAGCCTGGCTTCATGCGTGTTGCTGGAACACCCGTGGCCGCCCCGCAGGACTCGGTCATGCCCCAGACCTCGAGCATCGGCACGCCCAGGGCCAGGTACCACCTGACCAACTCCGGCGAGATCGGCGCGGCGCCCGTGACGAGAAAGCGCGAGCGGTGGATGCCGATCATCTTGCGCACGTTGTTGAGGGCCAGCCAACGGGCGAGCGTGAACTTGAATTTGAGGAGACCGTCGACCGGCTGGCCGGCCAGCACCTTGTCGGCGATCTGCGTGCCGACGCCGATGCTCCAGGCATACGCTGCCTGCTGCACGGGGCTGGCTTCCTTCAGGCCGATCATCACGCCCGAATAGAACTTCTCCCACACCCGTGGCACGGCGGTGAATACGGTGGGGGCGATCTCGCGCACGTTCTCGGGGATGGTCTCGGGGTTCTCGACGAAGTTAAGGATGGAGCCGGTGTAAAGAGAGAAATACTCCCCGCCCAGCCGCTCCCCAATGTGGCACAGCGGCAGAAAGCACATCCGCTCGTCGTGCTCGTCCTGCGCCACCAGCGTGTTGTAGCCGCGGATGGTGTAGATCAGGCCCTTGTGGCTGTGCATCGCACCCTTCGGCTTGCCCGTGGTGCCGGAGGTATAGACCAGGATGGCGAGGTCCTCGGGCCGCGTGGCGCGCACGCGCTGCGTCAGTGCATCGTCGAAGCGGTCCAGGTTGTCGCGGCCCAGCGCTCGAAGCTTGTCGAGGCTCATCACCGCCGGGTCATCCAGGTCGCGCAGACCTTCCATGTCGATCACGACGATCTTGGTGAGCAGCGGGAGCAGGGCGCGGATTTCGAGCGCCTTGTCAAGCTGCTCGTCGTCTTCGACGAACAGGATCTTGGTGCGCGAGTCTTCGCACAGGTAATGCACCTGGCTCGCGGCGTCGGTCGGGTAAATGCCGTTGGACACGCCGCCGCAGGAGAGCACGGCAAGGTCGGCCAGCACCCACTCGATCACCGTGTTGGAAAGAATGGACGCCGTATCGCCCTTGGCGAAGCCCAGGCTCAACAGGCCGCTGGCGATCTCGCGCACCGCCAAGCCGGTCTGCTGCCAGGTCCAGGCGCGCCAGATACCCAACTTCTTCTGGCGCATCCACACTTGCGCCCCACGCTTGTCGACGCCGTTCCAGAAGAGAGCGGGAATCGTCTCGCCCTCCAGGACGATGGACGTGTTCGGCTGTATATGTGAAAGATCCCAGAGATTCGACATGTTCCTTTCACTTTGAAAAGTCGCGTTGCGACTTTTCAGAGTGCCTAATCAGTGGGTCAAGGACCGGCAAAGCCGGATCCTTAACCCAGGTGAGATCGCGCTGCACGATGTTTCGCGCGATCCGATCCGTGGGAGTCATTGCCTCCCACACCAGACTGCGCGAAACACCGTGCAGCGCAGTCTCCCTTGCGGGCAGGATCCGGCTTTGCCGGGCCGGCCGCACTAGCCAGCCACTTCCAAATCGCGCAGCGATATGGAAGTGAACTATCTCCAATTCTTTTTCTTTTTCCAGCGCCGCTCACCGCGTACGCCGGCTTCCTTCATGCCGAGGTAGAACTCCTTGATGTCGTCCTTCTCGCGGAGTCGGGCGCAGGTGTCTTCCATCACGATGCGGCCGTTCTCCAGCACGTAGCCATAGTCCGCTGCATTCAGGGCCATGTTGGCGTTTTGTTCCACCAGCAAGATAGTGGTGCCGCGCTCGCGGTTGATGCGCACCACGATCTCGAAGATCTCGCGGGTGAGCTTGGGCGAGAGGCCCAGGCTGGGCCCGTCCAGCAGCATCAGGTCCGGCG
>JBKJTX010000471.1:0-5545 GCA_046590315.1 Ramlibacter sp.
TTGCAAAAGCAGATGCACCTGGCGCTGATCTTCATTGCGCATGATCTCGCTGTCGTGAAGCACGTGAGCCAACGCATCCTGGTGATGTACCTGGGCCGCGTGATGGAGCTCGCCGACAAGCGCGAGCTCTATGCCAGCCCCAAGCACCCCTACACCCGCGCCCTGCTCTCTTCCGTGCCGCTGGCCGACCCGATCCGTGAGCGCGGTAAAGTGATCCAGATGCTCGCCGGCGACCTGCCTTCGCCCATCGATCCGCCTTCGGGGTGCGTGTTTCGCACGCGCTGCCCACAGGCCTTCGACCGTTGTTCGGCCGAAGTGCCGCCGCTCAAGGCTGTCGACGCCCATTCCCAGGCAGCCTGCTGGCTGTATTGATGGCGGACATCGCAGGCGCCAACAAGTCGACCTCCTACTTCAAACGATTGGGAGCGCGTATTGCGCTCGCCCCCAACGACCTGCTGCGCGACCGGCTGTACCGACGCCTCTGGCTGTCCATTCTCATCAGCTCCTTCGGCGGCCAGATCACGATGCTGGCGATCCCGCTCACCGCCGCGGTTCTGCTGCACGCCACGCCGACCCAGATGGGATTGCTGACGGCGATGGAGCTGCTGCCGTTCGCGCTGTTCTCGCTGCCGTCCGGCGTATGGCTTGATCGGGTGCGCAAGCTGCCGGTCTACGTGGCGGGCGAACTCTTGATGGCGTTCACGCTGGTCACGGTGCCGGCCATGTGGGCATTCGGCATGCTGGGCATCGGCTACCTCTACTTCGTCGCGTTTGTGATTGGCACCGTGGCGACCATCGCGGGAACCGCGGCCCAAATTGTGCTCACGCAAGTCGTCCCGCGCGAACGGCTGGTCGAAGCGCATGCCAAGAATGCTCTAGCCAGCGCAAGCGCTGACGTCGCAGGGCCCGGCGTCGCAGGCGCCATGATCCGCCTGGTCGGCGCGCCCGTTGCCTTGCTGGCAGACGCCGTAATGCTCACCGTGAGCGTGACCATTCTGCGTGGCTTGAAGATCCGCGAGGTGCCCGGCGCACGCGTTCCCGGGCAGTTCTGGATGGCGCTCAAGGAGGGGCTGCGCTTTGTGGCCGGAATGCGCCTCCTGGTCGTGCTGGCGCTGTTGGTCGGCGTCTGGCAAATGTGCCATCACGCGGCCATGGTGGTGCAGATTCTCTTCGCCACACGCGAGCTGGGTCTCGACGAAAAGCAGATCGGCCTGTGCTACGTTGGCCTCGGGCTTGGCACGGTCGGCGCGAGCGCGCTGGGCCACCGCATCTCCCGGCGCATCGGCGTGGGGCCCTGCCTGCTGTGGGGCTTCGCGATCTGCGGCATCGGCTGGCTGCAACTGGCGCTCGCGCCCGCGAACGCCTGGGGCGTTTTGTCGTTCGTGCTGATGCTGGTGTGCTTCGGCTTCGGTGCGGTGCTGATCTTCATCACCTTCCTCGCGCTGCGCCAGGCGGTGACGCCCGCGCCGCTGCTGGGCCGGATGACCAGCACCATGCGCTGGCTGATCCTGATCCCGGCCCTGCCAGGCGCGCTGCTGGGCGGACTCCTCGGCGAGCACCTTGGCCTTCGCGCATCACTGGCCCTTGGGGGCGCCGGCGCCATCCTCCTCGCAGCTGGGGGCTGGCGGTTCACGAGGCTAGCCGCGCTGCGGCAGTTGCCGGGCGCCCCGCTGGACGTCCAGTCATAATCGCTTTGCGAAACTCCACACACGAAGCGACGCATGACCATAGCCACTCCCGGGAAAGACACCGAGGCAGCAGCCGTCGAGGCTGCTGCCGGCCTTATGGCGGCGGGCGCGCCTGAGCTCGCCGCACGGGGGTTGGAAGTTCTGGTGGCGCGTCAGCGGAAGGCATTCGTCGGTTGGCTTGCGCTAGGGAAGGCGCGTGAACTCGCGGGTGACCGCGCTGGAGCGCTCACGGCGTATTTTCAGGCCGTGACGCGGGCGCAACAGGCCGGCCAGTGGCTCGACAGTGGCAGCACGCCCCCCGCCCTGCTGGACAACGTGGTCCATGCAATCGAGTGCGTGCGAGTGGGCCGCCCTGAGATGCTGCGGCGTTCCTATGACAGCGTACGCGAGGCGCACGGCGACAAGGATTTGAAGCGCGTGGACCATGCGCTCGCGGTCTACCTCAAGGAGGCCCAGGCGTCGCCGCCCAGCGCGCACCAGAAGCCACGCCTCTTCTACTTCCCCGGCCTGCCGCCAGGGCCCTACCACGACCCGTTCCTGCATCCCTGGGCGGAATTGCTGGCGTCCAATCACGAAACCTTGCGGGACGAGGCGCGCCGCGTGCTGGCCGAGGACGGTAACTTCGAGAACTTCATCCGGTTTCGCGAAGGCGTGCCGGTGGAAGCATACCTCGGCGGTGAAAAGCCGGCTTGGGAGGCGTTCTTCTTCTACCGTCACGGCAAGCGCTACGACGAGCACCACGCGCGCTGCCCCGCCACCAGCGCCCTGCTGGAGTCGATCGAGCTTTGCCGCATCGAGGGCGAGTCGCCGGAGATTCTCTTTTCGGTGATGACGCCGGGCACGGAAATCCTGCCGCACCACGGGGTCACCAACGTTCGTTCGGTGATGCACATACCGCTGGTGATTCCCGAAGGCGCCTCGCTGTTCGTCCACGGCGGCGGCGAGCACCAGTGGAGACCGGGCGAACCCGTTCTCTTCGACGATACGTACCTGCACAGCGCAAGCAACTCCACGCCGCAGACCCGCATCGTGCTGCTGATGGACTGCTGGAACCCGCACCTGAGGGCTTGCGAGAAGCAAGCGCTGCGGCTGCTTCTACAGACGATCAGCGGCTACGGCCGCGCCTCGCAGCAGCACGAACGCGCATAAAAAAAGCCCGCCGGGAGGCGGGCCTTTGTGAAGCTGGCCGTGTCGCTTTAAAAAGTCGCCTTGCCGTTCACGTACCAGGTACGGCCGCGCGGATCGTAGTAGCGATCGTCATAACCGAATTGCTGGCCGCGATTGTTGCCACCGGTCGAGATGCCGAAAGGCGGCTTCTTGTTGAGGATGTTCAGCGCACCGACGGTGAACGTGAACGTCTTGTTGTACTGGTACTGGGTCTGCCAATCGAGCGTGTAATAGTTCGGCACCTTAATGCGGATGTCCTCGGTTCCGGTCACGTTGCCAGAGGCGTCTAGCACGTCGGCCGTCTGCACCTGGTCCTTGTACCCCGACTTGAAGTTGAACCCGAGCGTGTTGGTGAACGCGCCGGTCTTCATCGACGTCGTCATTCGGCCCTGCCAACGGAAAGTCACGCCGCCCACGTTGTCGCCGAAGTCGCTGATGGACGAGTAGTACGGACCGTTGATGACTTGCTGGGCCTTTTCACGGATCATGTACGTGGCGTTGAACTTCATGTCCAGCTGGCCCAGCGAGGTCTTCTGGCGGGCGCTGATGTCGAAATCGATGCCGGTGGAGTACTGCTTGCCCAGGTTCTGGTTATCGTTGTTGAAGGCGAGGTAGTTCTTGCCCGTTCCAACGTCAACTGCCTTGCCCCACGAGCGCGGGTAGGCGGTCGGGTCCAGGAACACGGACTGCTCGGGCAACGTGCCAAAGACGTCCTTGATGCCCACGTGCCAAAGGTCGGCACCGACGGACAGCCAGTTCACCGGGTCGATCCGGAAGCCGATCGTGGCCTGCTTGGACTTCTCGGGCTTGAGCAGCGGGTTGCCGGCTGCGATCACGTCGTACTGCTGGCTGCCGGGGCGGCACTCGGCACCCTGCTGCGCAGCCACCGCGGCCAGGCCCGGGGTACAGGTGTACTTGTCGCTCGTCACGCCGTAAGGCTGGGGCGTAGCCGCCGATTGCGGCACCGTGGGGGCGTGGAAGCCGTTGCCGACGGAGCCACGGATGAGGGCCGAATCGCCCAGCTTCCAGCGGAAGGCCAGCTTGCCGGTATTGGCGCTGCCGAAATCGCTGTAGTTGTCATGCCGCGCCGACGCGGTCATTTCCAGGTTTTTCACCACAGGGATCTGCAACTCCGCGTACACGCCGTAAGACTTGCGGTTGGCGGAATACGGCACGCTGGCAGCAGCATCACCGAAGCGCTGGTCGCAAGGCAGTGCCGGATTGTTCGCATCGCACAACGTGCCCGCCACCGGATCGGCCAACTTGCCCTGCGCGAACAGCGACGGCTGCGATTGGAACTTTTCTTTGTTGAAGGCCACACCGGCGCCCAGCATCAGCGGGCCGGCCGGCAGCTTCGCCACTTCGGTCGAACCGCGCAGATTGATCGTGTCGAGGATCGACGTGCCACCGTCCCAGTAACCGTTGTAGTTGATGGAATCGAGCGCGGTCTTGCCGGCGGCCGTCTGTTCACCGGCCAGCACAAACGGATTCAGCAAGCCACTGCGACGGACGCGTCGAACGGCCAGCGCGCCTGGATAGCCAGAAATGTCACCTGCAGCCTGCGATTTCGAGTGGGTGTAAGACGCGTCGTATTCGATGTTGCCGAACGTCCCCTTGGAACCAATCGCGAAGTCCAGGAACTTGGCGGTGTCGGAGTTGGTTCGCTTGCCGAGGTCATATATCCGGTAGAAGGCGGTCGAGTCGTCCGTGATGCCCAAAGGCAGCAGGTACTGGGTGTGCAGCGCGGTGCCTGCCGGGATCGAGATGCTGCCCGGGACGGGGGCAATGCGCGAAATCTGTTGCGTCTTGGAAGACAGCAGGTCGGCGTACAGCTGGTGATTGGGCGTGAGGTTGTAGGTGACCGAGGCGAAGGCCGAGTCGCGCTTGCGGATCGGGAAAATCTCCAGTTGACCCACGAAGTCGAAGCCGCAGAAGTCGTCGCTGCCGTCGATCACTCGGAAGGTTCGTTCCGGGCAGGAACCATTTTTGCGCAGGTAGGGGTTGATCAGATTGCCGTTGTCGTCGGTTACGTTCGCGGGAATCGGACTGGCCGAGTACTGCTGGAAGCGGTAGTTCTTGCCGTCGCGCGAGAAGAACACACGGCCGGTGTTGCCGAAGTCACGCGCAGTCGAATTGAGCTGGGTGCGCTCGTCGTGGGAATAGGCGAGCAGGACGTTGAAGTTGTCAGTGTCGAGGTTGCCGAAGCCCTTGGTGATGCTGAAGCGCTTTTCTTTCGCGCCGCCCTTAGGCGATGAGTAGCCCACTGATACGTCGCCGGCAGTGCCGTTGCGGCGGGTGATGAAGTTCACCACACCGGCGATGGCGTCGGAGCCGTACAAGGACGATGCGCCGTCGGTGAGCACTTCGACGCGCTCAATCGCCGAGACCGGCAGCGCGTTCAAATCGAAGCCCGCCGCGAACCCGGTCAACGTCTGGCCGCCGAAGATGGCCATGCGATGGCCGTTCAAAAGCACCAGGGTGCGCGATTCGCCGATGTTGTGGACACTCGCGCCGGAAAAGCCGTAGGTTGTGCCGCCGACCGAAGCCGACTCGCCAGTGCCACCTTGCAACGCGGGCAGTCGCTGGATCAGGTCGACCACCGAGGTCGCGCCGCTTCGCTCGATGTCAGCGCGTTGCAGCATGATGACGGGGTTGGCGGTCTCGGCGTCGACCCGCTTGATGGAGGACCC
>JBKJTX010000512.1:0-10451 GCA_046590315.1 Ramlibacter sp.
AGGCCGCATTGTCGTCGATGGGGAAGACGCCGGTGTAGTGGCCTGGCTTCTGGATGGAACGCGTGACCAGCGTAAAAGACGAGATGTGCACGCCGTCGGCGATGGTCAGGTGCCCGAGGATCCCGGCGCTGCCGCCAACAGTGCAATGCGCACCAATCGTTGCGCTGCCCGCAACGCCGACGCAACCGGCCATCGCCGTATGCTTGCCGATGCGAACGTTGTGCGCGATCTGGATCAGGTTGTCCAGCTTCACGCCGTCTTCGATAACCGTGTCGCCAAGAGCGCCGCGGTCAATGCAGGTGTTGGCGCCGATCTCGACATCGTTGCCGATGCGCACAGCCCCGAGCTGTTCGATCTTTTCCCAGGCGCCGTCGTTGGGCGCGAAGCCAAAGCCGTCGGCGCCGATCACCACGCCCGGATGCAGGATGCAGCGCTCGCCGATCACGCAGCCCTCCCCCACGGTCACGCGGCTCTTGAGAACCGTACCCGCGCCGATGTGGGCGCCCCGCTCGACCACGCAGAGCGGGCCGATGCGCGCCGTCGGGTCGATGACCGCATCGGGGTCGACGACAGCGCTCGGGTGTATCGCCGGACCGGACGCCGCGCTCTGCTGCTGCTTCCACAGTTGCGTGACACGCGCGAAGTACAGATAGGGCTGGTCGGCAACGATGCAGTCCCCGCGCGCCTTCGCCGCCTCACCCATCGCCGGTGCGACGATCACGCAAGCAGCTCGGGACACCGCGAGCTGCTGCTGGTACTTCGCATTGGAGAGGAAACTGAGCTGCGTTGGCATCGCAGTCTCGAGCGGGGCGAGCCCTTCGACAAGACGCTCGGCGTCCCCGTGTAGCTCTCCGCCCAGGGCCTCGACGATTGAGCCTAGGCGAAGCTGCACGTGACCTGCAGTCTAGCGGACTGCGTTGAGCGCTTTGATCACCTTGTCGGTGATGTCGTGCTTGGGATTGATGTACACGGCTTCCTGCAAAACCACATCGTATTTCTCGGCCTCGGCGACTTGCTTGACTACGCGGTTGGCGCGCTCGAGGACCTGCTGCAGTTCTTCGTTCTTGCGCGAGTTGAGGTCTTCCTGAAACTCACGGCGCTTGCGCTGGAAGTCACGGTCCACGTCGGCCAGCTGTTTCTGGCGCTGGACACGTTGGCTCTCGGACAGCGTGGGCGCTTCCCTTTCAAACTTTTCGGATGAGCTTTTAAGGGAATTGCCCAGATCATTAAGCTCTTTCTCGCGCTTGGAGAATTCCTGCTCCAGCTTGGCTTGCGCCGACTTGGCGGTGTTGGCTTCGCGGAAGATGCGGTCGGTGTTGACGAAGCCGACGCGAAATTCCTCGGCGTGTGCCTGCGCCGCCAGCGCGCAGACGCCCACGACAAGCACGAGCCAATGACGCGACAGGTATTTCATTAGAAAGACGTTCCGATCTGGAATTGCATTTTCTGGATTCTATCGCCAGGGAACTTGCGCAGGGGACGGGCAAGGGCCAGGCGCAGCGGTCCAACCGGCGAGATCCAGGACAGGCCCAGCCCGACCGAAGCGCGCATTTCAGCCAAGTTGAACTTCTCGTGATCGCCGTAGACATTGCCTGCATCGACGAATCCGAACAGGCGCAGCGACTTGTCGTTGCCTGCGCCAGGAAAGGGAGCGATGATTTCGGCATTCAGCGTGATCTTCTTGGGGCCGCCGATGACCGAGCCGGTCACGTCTTTCGGGCCCAGCGTGCCCTGGTCGAAACCTCGGACCGAACCCAGACCGCCGGAAAAGAAGTTCTTGAAGACCGGAAAAGGTTGGCCCGAGAGGCCCTTGCCCCAGCCCAGCTCACCGTTGAATGCCAAGGTGAATTGCTTGTTGAGCGGGATGAATTGCTGGAACTGCACGTTGCCCCGCACATAGCGGGCGTCGCCGGCCAGGCCCGCCTCGCCGGCGGCGCGCTGGAAGCGGCCGGAGGTCGGCGCGATGGCGCTGTCGCGGCTGTCGCGGGCCCACCCCACCGAGAACGGCACCGTCATGCTGGTGTAGCCAAAGCGGTTGGCGTACTGAAGGTAGGCAGCGGGAATATTGGTGCCGGGCTTGATCTGGATGCGCTCGACGCTGGCGCCAAAAAACACCGTGTCGAGCTCGCTGAAAGGGATGCCGAAGCGCAGGCCTGCGCCTGTCGTCACCAGCTGGTAGTTGCCGCCCTGGTCCTCGTACGGCTTGGAGGAGCGGTGGTACACATCGATCGTGCGCGAGACGCCGTCGGGCGTGAAGTAAGGATTGACAGAAGTGAACGCGATGGTGCGGTTGTACTTGCTCGTGTTGACTTCGATACCAAGATAGTTGCCGGTGCCGAAGGCGTTCTCCTGCTTGACCGAAAAGTTCAGCGCCAGCTTCTCAGCGCTCGAAAAGCCAGCGCCCAATTGCAGGCTGCCTGTGGGCTTTTCGATAATGGTAATGTTCAGGTCCACCTGGTCCGGAGCGCCGGGAACGTCGGTGGTTTCGATGCTGACGTCCTTGAAGTAGCCGAGGCGGTCGACGCGGTCGCGCGATAGCTTGATCTTGTCGGCGTCGTACCAGGATGACTCGAACTGGCGGAACTCGCGTCGCACCACTTCGTCGCGGGTGCGCGTATTGCCCGACACGTGGATGCGCCGCACATAGGCACGGCGCGATGTTTCGGCTACGAGCACGAAGGCCACGCGGTTGTTCGCACGGTCGATGGTGGGCCGGGCCTCCACGGAGGCAAAGGCGTATCCAAAATTGCCGAAATAGTCGATGAAAGCCTTGGTCGTCTGGGCCACCTTGTCGGCGTTGTAGGCCTGCCCCGGCTCGATCGTGACGAGGGACTTGAATTCTTCTTCTTTACCGAGGTAGTTGCCGTCCAGCCGGACGGAGGAGACCACATAGCGCTCGCCCTCGGTCACGTTGACCGTGATGGTGATGTCCTGCTTGTCCGGCGAGATCGCGACCTGCGTCGAATCGATGCGGAATTCCAGGTAGCCGCGCTGTAGGTAGTAGGCCTTCAACGCCTCGAGGTCGGCATTGAGTTTGGCGCGGGCGTAGCGGTCGGACTTGGTGTACCAGGAGAGAAAACCGCCGGTGTCCAGGTCGAACAGGCCTTTCAGGGTGGATTCGCTGAAGGCCTTGTTGCCGACGACGCGGATTTCCTTGATGCGGGCCGGCTCGCCCTCAGTCACAGTGAAGGTGAGATTCACGCGGTTGCGCTCGATAGGTGTCACCGTGGTCACCACTTGCGCGCCGTACAGGCTCTTGTTGATGTATTGGCGCTTGAGCTCCTGCTCAGCGCGGTCAGCCAGGCTCTGATCGTACGGACGGCCTTCGGTCAAGCCGATCTCGCGCAACGCTTTCTTGAGCGCATCCTTGTCGAACTCGCGGCTGCCGGCAAACTCGACGTCGGCGACAGTGGGTCGCTCTTCGACGATGACCACCAACACCTGGCCGCTGACTTCAAGACGCACGTCCTTGAACAGACCGAGGCCGAACAGCGCCCGGATGGCGGCCGACCCCTTCTCGTCGTTGTACTGCTCACCGATGCGAAACGGGAGCGACCCGAACACCGTGCCGGGTTCCACGCGCTGCAGGCCTTCGACGCGGATATCGCGCACCGTGAACGGATCCACAGCCCAGGCATTGGCTGCGAAGGCCATGGCCGCCACGGCCGAAACGGTACGCACGCGAAAGCGCTTGAATTGTTGTTTCATGAATCAAGGTTGAGCCCACATCGCCGGATGGCGACACGTGGCGGCAGCCAATTTAGTTAACCAAATAGACGTGTGACGTGGCGGCTCACGTCGTTGAACAGCGCGATTGTCATCATCATCAGCAGCACCGCCACGCCGCCACGCTGCAGGCGCTCCATCCAGGCGTCGGAAACGCCTTTGCCTGTGACAGCCTCCCAAAGATAATACATCAGGTGCCCACCATCCAAAACAGGCACGGGCAGGAGGTTCAGCACGCCCAGGCTCACACTGATCACCGCGAGAAACAACAGGTACTGCGTGAGGCCGATGCTCGCCGACTTGCCGGCGTATTCGGCAATGGTGATGGGGCCACTCAGGTTTTTAAGAGAGGCCTGGCCGATGAGCATCCGGCCCATGAGTCTGAGCGTGATCTCCGACATTTCCCAGGTCCGCTCCACGCCTTTCCACAGGCCTTCGCCTACCCCATAGCGGATGATGAGCATCTCGGGCGGTTGCTGAACGGCCGCGCCGATTCGGCCTATGGTGCCGCCTCCTTCAGTGACCACCGCCGGCGTGATGTGCAACTGCACCCTGCGGCCGCCGCGTTCCACCCACCAGGACTGCTCGGTGGTCTTTCCAGTTGCCCCTGAGCGGCGAATCACGTCGAACACCTGTTGGCCGTCACCGATTCGCGTGTCGTCGATCTGCAAGATAAGGTCGCCGGTTGTCAGCCCGCCCTTGCTCGCCGCCCCACTCGCTGGGACCTGGCCGACTTGCGGACGCGTCCACGGCATCAGGATGCCGACCTTGCGGAACAAGTCGTCGTCGATCACGCGGGTATCGAGCTGGTCCAGCGGCAGTCGGATCTCGGTCTCGCCCGTGCCCCGTGTCACCGCCAACCGAACGGCGCGGCGGTCCAATGCGCCGCGCGTGAGCATCCAGCGCACGTCCTCGAACGAGCGCACTGGCTCCAGGCTAGCGTCGTCGAAACCGGCCTTTTGCACCACGTCGCCAGAGCGCAGGCCGGCGTGCTCGGCCAGCGACTGCGCCACCGGCGTCGCCAGCACCGCCTTGGGCTCCTCGACGCCATACCAATTGACAACCGCATAAAGGAGCACGGCCAGCAGCAGGTTGGCGATCGGGCCGGCAGCAACGATCGCGGCGCGCGACTTCAGCGGCTGCGTGTTGAACGCGAGATGCCGCTCCTCGGGCGGGACCGGGCCTTCGCGCTCATCGAGCATCTTCACGTAGCCGCCGAGCGGGAACATGCCGATCACAAATTCCGTGTCCTGGCCGCGCTTCTGGTTCTTGGGTTGCCAGCGGAAAAGCGTCTTGCCGAAGCCCACGGAGAAGCGCAGGACTTTCACGCCGCAGGCGACGGCCACGCGGTAGTGTCCGTATTCGTGCACGGCAATCAGGAGACCCAGCGCCACGACAAATGCAACGATATACAGCATGGAGGTGTTTGCCCTTCAGGTTCAGCAAGCCAACCGGTGAATCACACTTTCGGCCGAAGCGCGCGCACGCTCATCCAGGCCCAGCAGATCTTCCAGCGATTCGGGTTTGGAGGCTGTAACCGCCTCCAAAGTTGCAACATTGACGTGGTGGATCTGGTCGAAACGGATCCGCCTGTCCAGGAAGGCGGCCACACCCGCCTCGTTCGCAGCGTTGAGGACGGCAGTTGTCCCAGCCGGTGCTCGCAAACTCGCCCAAGCCAGCGCGAGGCCCGGGAACCTCTCGGCGTGGCCATTGCTCTCCAGCCCCTCGAAACTCATGTCGGCCAGGGCACGGAAGTCCAGCGCCTCCGCGCCCGAGGCCACCCGGTCGGGCCAAGCCAGGCCGTAGGCAATCGGCACTCGCATGTCGGGCGTGCCGAGTTGCGCCACGACCGAGGTGTCGCGGTACTGAACCATCGAATGGATGACGCTCTGCGGATGGATCACCACCTCGAGTCGCTCGGACGGCAGCCCGAAGAGGAAGCGCGCCTCGATCACTTCGAGCGCCTTGTTCATCATGGTGGCGGAATCGACGGAAATCTTGCGGCCCATCACCCAGTTGGGGTGCGCGCAGGCTTCTTCGGGTGTGACGTCGCGCAGCGTCGCCGGGTCGCGCCGGCGGAAAGGCCCGCCCGAGGCGGTGAGGATGATCTTTTCCACGCGCGCGTCCCAGCTAGACGGGTCTTCCGGCAACGATTGGAAAATGGCGGAATGCTCGCTGTCGATCGGCAGCAGCTTCGCGCCACCCTGCTTCACCGCGGTCATGAAGAGCTCGCCGCCCACCACCAGAGCTTCCTTGTTCGCGAGCAGCAAGCGCTTGCCGGCGCGTGCCGCCGCCAGGCACGAGACAAGACCCGCGGCGCCGACGATTGCAGCCATGACGGTGTCCACCGATTCGTGCGCGGCGACCTCTTCCAGGGCCGCCGGGCCCCACATCACCAGCGTGGCCAGCCCAGCGCCTTCAACCTTGCGGGCCAATTCCCGGCCGGGCGCCTCACCTGCCATGACGGCCAGGCGCGGCTTGAATCGCGCGCATTGCGCCAGCAACAGGTCGACCTGGGTGGCGGCGCTGAGGGCGAACACCTCGAATCGGTCCGGATGCCGCGAAATGACATCCAGCGTATTGGCGCCCACCGACCCGGTGGAGTCCAGTACAGCAATGCGCTGCTTCATGGACCATCTCATGAAGTGAGCGTCGCCAGCATCATGGCAAGCGGGAGCGTGGGTAGCAGCGCGTCCACGCGGTCGAGCACGCCGCCATGTCCCGGCAGGAGGCCACTGGAGTCCTTGGCACCAGCGCTGCGCTTTACCAGCGATTCCACCAGGTCGCCAACCACGCTCATGGCGGCGAGGAACAGAGCGGCGATGACAAGGAACCACCAGCCCGGCACGGCCAACTGCGAATAGAGGCTGGGCACCGTTGCGCCTGCTGCGCGGTCCGCCAGCGCCCAGGCGATGGCAAGCACCAGCACGCCGACCATGCCGCCCCACGCGCCTTCCCAGCTCTTGCCGGGGCTGATGGCTGGCGCGAGCTTGCGTTTGGTGAACTTGAGGCCGAAGGTACGGCCGGCGGCGTAGGCGGCGATGTCCGCCATCCACACCAGGACCAGCACCGACAGCAGGAAGTTGATGCCGACGATGCCCGCCTGCGCCACCGCCAGCCATGCCACCCACAGCGCAAGAACGCCACCGGTTAGACGCAGTGCGCGCGGCACGCGCGGCCAGCCGGCCACGCCTACCCGCAATAGCCAGCCGCCCGCCAGCACCCACAGGCCCCCCGCAATGGACCATACGAGCGGAAGGGGCCGGGTCGCCAGGCCTAGGTACCAGGAAGCGGAGCACAGTGCGACGCACGCGAGTGCGACGGCAATCGAACCGGCTTGCGCGAGACCATTGAGCCGACCCCACTCCCAGGCGCCCGCGGCCATCATGGCCAGGGCGACGGCAATGAAAGGGACCGGCGACGGCCAGAACAGCGCCGGCAGCAGGATCGCGAGCAGGACCAGGGCCGTGATGACGCGTTGCTTCAGCATGCCTACGCTGCCTTTTGGGCACGTTTCTTGGCGACTTGCTCGGAGGTCTTGCCATAGCGGCGCTCGCGAGCTGCGTAGTCGGCAAGCGCACCATCGAAGGCAGCCTCATCAAAATCGGGCCAGAGCTTCTCGCTGAAGTGCAGTTCGGCATACGCGGCCTGCCACAACAAGAAGTTGGAGAGGCGCTGTTCGCCGCCGGTACGGATCAAGAGGTCCGGATCGGGCACATGCGCCAGCGCTGTTGCGCCGTGCAGGCTTTGTTCAGTGATGGGCTCGCCACGCGCCGCCAACCGCGCCGCAGCCTGCACCATGTCCCATCGACCCCCGTAGTTGAAACACACGTTGAAAACCAGGCGAGTGTTGCCGGCCGTCGCGGCCTCGGCATGCGCCAAGCCTGTGCGCACCTTGTCCGACAACGCAGCGCGGTCGCCAACGAAATGGATTCGCACACCCTCGGTGTGGAGTTGCGGCACTTCGCGCGACAACGCCACGGCGAGCAATTCCATCAACCCCGAAACTTCATCGGGCGGACGGTTCCAGTTTTCGGACGAGAACGCGAATACAGTGAGAACCCTCACGCCGCGCTCGCCGCAATGGCGCACACAGGCGCGCAGTGCATCCATCCCTTTCTTGTGGCCGGCGACGCGCGGCAGAAAGCGCCGCGTCGCCCAGCGGCCATTGCCGTCCATCACGATGGCGACATGGTGGGGGATGCGGTCCTGCTGCGTCATGCCTGTCAGCTTGTCAGCTTGTCATTGCGTGAGCAGCGACCCACACGCAGTGGGCGAGCGTGGGGGCAGCATTCATACGGCCATGATTTCCTGTTCCTTGCCGTGCACGAGCTGGTCAATTTCGGCGATGTGCTTGTCGGTCATCTTCTGGATCTCGGCTTCGGACCGCTTCTGCTCGTCCTCGGATGCGAGCTTGTCTTTCACCAGTTTCTTCACGTGGTCGTTCGCGTCCCGGCGCAGGTTGCGCACGGCGACTTTCGCGGCCTCGCCCTCGTTGCGAACCAGCTTGGTCATCTCCTTGCGGCGCTCTTCGCTCATCGGCGGCATTGGCACGCGGATCAGGTCGCCCATGGACGCGGGGTTCAGGCCGAGGTCGCTCTCGCGGATGGCCTTCTCGATCTTGGCACCCATGCCTTTTTCCCAGGGCTGCACGCTGATCGTGCGCGCATCGAGCAGCGATACGTTGGCGACTTGGCTGATTGGCAAGATCGACCCGTAGTAGTCGACGTGCACGGTGTCGAGCAGCGCGGGGTTGGCGCGGCCCGTGCGGATCTTCGTGAGGTTGTTCTTGAAGGCGGCAATGGACTGGTCCATCTTGCCCTGCATGGCTTTGGTGGTTTCTGCGATCGTGGTCATGTTCTGTAGTCTCCTCTCAGCCGCCGCCGGGCCGCCCCAAGGCGGCTGAAGCCCCCCCGGGGGGCAGCGCATTACACGAAGTGAAAAGCGTGGGGGCCATATTCATCAAGCGTAGACCAGCGTGCCTTCGTCCTCGCCCATCACCACGCGCTTGAGAGCGCCGTGCTTGAAGATGGAGAAGACCTTGATCGGCAGCTTCTGGTCGCGGCACAGCGCAAACGCCGTGGCATCCATGATGCCTAGATTCTGCGCCATCGCCTCGTCGAACGAGAGCTTGGTGTAACGGGTGGCGGTGGGATCCTTCTTGGGGTCGGCCGAATAGACGCCGTCCACCTTGGTGGCCTTCAGCACCAGCTCGGCGCCAATCTCGGCGCCGCGAAGCGCGGCGGCCGTGTCGGTGGTGAAAAACGGATTGCCTGTACCGGCGGCAAAGATCACCACCTTGCCCTCTTCGAGGTACTGCAGCGCCTTGGGGCGCACGTAAGGTTCGACCACCTGCTCGATGGCGATGGCGGACATCACGCGCGCGATGAGCCCCTGCTTGTTCATCGCGTCGGCCAGCGCCAGTGCGTTCATCACGGTGGCCAGCATGCCCATGTAATCGGCCGTCGCGCGATCCATGCCGACCGAGCCGCCCGCCACGCCGCGAAAAATGTTGCCCCCGCCGATGACGATGGCCAACTCCACACCCATGTTCACGACCTCGGCCACTTCTTCCACCATCCGCACGATGGTCGCACGGTTGATGCCGAAAGCGTCGTCCCCCATCAGCGCCTCCCCCGACAGCTTCAGCAAGATTCGCTTGTGGGCCGGCTGGGCAACGGGCATGTTGGGGCTCCTTGAAAACGAGTTGAGTGTACCGGCCTTGCTTCAGAATTAAGCCGCCTGCTTGGCCGCCGCGACCTGCGCGGCCACTTCGGCGGCGAAGTCGTCAACCTTCTTCTCGATGCCCTCACCGACCACGTACAGGGTGAAGCTCTTCACGTTGGTGTTGGCGGCCTTGAGCATCTGCTCGACGGTCTGCTTGTCGTTCTTGACGAAGGGCTGGTTGAACAGCGAGACCTCTTTGAGGAACTTCTGCACGCCGCCCTCGATGCGCTTGGCGACGATCTCGGGCGTTTGCACCGGCTTGCCGGCGGCTTCGGCCGTCTTGCGGTCTTCATCGGCTTTGGCGGTGGCGACCGAGCGTTCCCGGGCGATCAGCTCAGCCGGGACGTCGTTGGATGTCAGGGCCACGGGCTTCATGGCCGCCACATGCATGGCGACGTCTTTGGCCGCGGTCTCGTCGCCTTCGAACTCGACCACCACGCCGATGCGCGTGCCGTGCAGATAGGCGGCGAGCTTGTTCGAGCCGGCAAAACGCTTGAAGCGGCGAAAGCTCATGTTCTCGCCGATCTTGCCGATCAAACCCTTGCGCACGTCTTCCAGCGTGGGGCCGAAATTGTCCTGGGTGTAGGGCAGTGCGCCCAGAGCGGCCAAGTCGGCCGGATTGTTCTTGGCGATCAGGTCCACCGCACCCTGGGCCAGCGCCAGGAAGCTGTCGTTCTTGGTGACGAAATCGGTTTCGCAGTTGGTCTCGAGCAGCGCCCCAGTAGAGCCGTTGATCGACGCTGTGACGACGCCTTCGGCCGTGATGCGCGAGGCGGCCTTGCCGGCCTTGTTGCCCAGCTTGACGCGAAGGATCTCCTCGGCTTTATCAAAATTTCCGTCGGCCTCGGTCAGGGCCTTTTTGCATTCCATCATGGGTGCGTCGGTCTTGGCGCGCAGTTGCGCGACCATGCTTGCGGTGATTGCAGCCATTTTTTTCCTAGTACAGTTCAGTTCAAATTGCTTACGAAAAAGGGGCTCGAGAGCCCCTTTCTTCGGCG
>JBKJTX010000257.1:0-5633 GCA_046590315.1 Ramlibacter sp.
CGAGGCCGTGGGACTGTCCGAGCCCAATCCGCGGGTCGGCTGCCTGATCGTTTCGGCTGACGGCGCGCGGGTCCTGGGTCAGGGTCACACCCAGCGGGCGGGCGAAGCCCATGCTGAAATCGTGGCGCTGCGAGACGCTCAGGCGAAAGGCAATTCGGTTGCCGGCGCCACTGTGTATGTCACGCTCGAGCCTTGTGCCCACCATGGGCGGACCGGTCCGTGCTGCGACGCGCTCGTGGCCGCGGGCATCGGCAAGGTGGTTGCCGCTTTAGGTGACCCGAACCCGCTGGTGGCGGGGCTTGGGTTCGAGCGGCTGCGCGCCGCAGGCATGGATGTCGCCGTCGGGCCTTGCGCCGAGGATTCGCGCGAATTGAATATCGGCTTTTTCAGCCGCATGGTGCGCGCAACGCCCTGGGTGCGCCTGAAGGTGGCCGCCTCGCTGGACGGCCGCACGGCCCTCGACAACGGAGCCAGCCAGTGGATCACCTCCGAATTGGCCCGCAAGGATGGCCACGCCTGGCGCGCGCGCTCCGGCGCCGTGCTGACCGGCATCGGCACCATCCTCGAAGACAACCCGAGACTGGATGTGCGGCATGTGCCCACCGCCCGCCAGCCCGACGCCGTGGTGGTAGACAGCCGGCTGCAGACGCCACTGGACGCCAACCTCTTCATGACCGGCCGGCGGCTCCTTATTTATACCGCCGTGCAAGACCCCATACGACAAGTCGCGCTGGAGGACCGCGGTGCAACGGTGGTGCGCATGCCTGGCGTGGGAGGCAAGGTCGATTTGGCCGCCATGCTGCGCGATCTCGCCCGGCGCGAAGTCAATGAACTGCACGTGGAGGCTGGGCACAAACTCAATGGCTCGCTGGTGCGCGAAGGCCTCGTCGATGACATCCTGCTGTACTTCGCGCCAAAACTCTTAGGCCAGGGTCGAGAAATCGCGCATTTCGGCCCGCTCACGGAACTGTCCCAGGCGATGGCGCTCGACATTCGCTCCGCCGAGATGATCGGGCCCGACCTGCGCGTGATCGCCCGAGTCAAAGGGCGCGACTCCTTCTAGGCGTCATGCCGGGACCTGTTCCGCGGCGCAAAGGCGTCCCTGGAAGACGGGCTGTTCCCATTCCTGCGAAAATGCGGCGATGTTCACCGGAATCATCACCGGCGTGGGGCGCATCGCCGCCGTCCACGACCAGGGAAGCTCTTTACAGCACGGCAAGCGGCTCACCGTGGAGGCGCCCGCCGGCTATCTGGGTGATGTGGGTTTGGGGGACAGCATCGCGCTCAACGGCGCGTGCATGACGGTTGTGGCGTTCGACCCCGCCGCAAGCAAATTCTCAGTCGACGTTTCCGCCGAATCGCTGGACAAGACGGCCGGTTTGGCCGAACCCGGCCCCGTCAACCTCGAAAAAGCGCTGCGGGCCCATGACCGCCTGGGCGGCCATATCGTGGCGGGGCATGTCGACGGCATCGGCGCGGTGACGCGCTTCGAGCAGGTGGGCGAAAGCTGGGAGCTGCTCGTGCTGGCGCCGCGCGCGCTGGGCAAATACCTCGCCTATAAAGGCTCGATCACCGTGAACGGCGTCAGCCTCACGGTCAATTCCATCGTCGACTTGAAAGAGGGCACCGAGGCCAGCATCAACCTTATCCCACACACGGTGCAGAACACCGCGCTCGGGCAACTCAAGGCGGGTAGCCGGGTCAACCTCGAGATCGATCTGATCGCCCGCTACGTCGAGCGCATGCTCAGCGCCGACCCCCAAAACATCCAGGCCGCCCCATGAGTCCAGCCGTTTCCATCTCGCCGATCGAGGAGATCGTCGCTGATATGCGCGCCGGACGCATCGTTATCCTGGTCGACGAGGAAGACCGCGAGAACGAGGGCGACCTGGTGCTGGCCGCCGACCACGTGTCCGCGGAAGCCATCAACTTCATGGCGCGCTTCGGCCGCGGCCTCGTCTGCCTCACCCTCACGCGCGAGTGCTGCGAGCGCTTGCGTCTGCCACCCATGGTTGCACGCAACGGCACAAAAATGGGCACCGCCTTCACTGTCTCGATCGAGGCGGCCGAGGGCGTCACGACCGGCATCTCCGCGGCGGACCGCGCGCGCACCGTGCAGGCGGCAGTTGCAAAAAATGCGAAGGCTGAAGACCTCGTGCAGCCAGGCCATATCTTCCCGTTGCAGGCGGTGGACGGCGGCGTGCTGATGCGGGCCGGCCATACCGAGGCCGGCTGCGACCTGGCCGCCATGGCCGGCTTCACGCCTGCGGCGGTGATCTGCGAGATCATGAAGGACGACGGCACGATGGCCCGCCTGCCCGACCTGCAGGTCTTCGCGGGCGAACACGGCCTCAAGATCGGCACCATCGCATCGCTGATCGAATACCGCAGCCGGAATGAGTCGCTGGTGGAAAAGATCGGGTCGCGCGCGTTGCAAACGGCATACGGCAACTTCGTCGCCCACGCCTGGAAAGACAAACCAAGCCAGGGCCTGCATCTCGCGTTGGTCAAGGGCGAGTGGTCGCGTGACGACACAGTGCCCGTACGCGTGCACGAACCGTTGTCGGTGCTCGACGCCCTGGAGATCAATCGCGCTATGCACTCCTGGAGCCTGGACGCCAGCCTCAAGCACATCGCGGCCGAAGGCAGGGGCGTGGCGGTGCTGCTCAACTGCGGCGAGGACGCGCACCAGCTCCTTGCGCAGTTTGAAGGCACGGCCAAGGCATCGCAAGCGCCCGAGCGCGGCCGGATGGACCTGCGCACTTACGGTGTCGGCGCGCAGATTCTGCGTGAATGCGGCGTACACCGCATGAAGCTGCTAGGCAATCCGCGCCGCATGCCCAGCATGGTGGGCTATGGCCTTGAAATCACGGGCCACATTGCCCCCGAATAAAATAAAGAGAGAAAGAAATGTTTGGCGCAGAAAAAGGAAAAGCGGACAAGCTGGATGGCAAGGGCTTGTGCATAGGCATCGTCCAGGCCCGCTTCAACGAAAGCATCACCAATGCGTTGGCAGAGGCGTGCCGCGCCGAGCTGTCCGCACTGGGCGTCGCGGCGGACCACATCGATCACGTGTTCGTGCCTGGCGCGCTGGAGATTCCGGTCGCCCTGCAAGCGATGGCAGAAAAAGGCGGGTACGACGCACTGGTGGCACTGGGCTGCATCATTCGCGGCGAGACTTATCACTTCGAGCTGGTTGCCAACGAATCGGCAGCCGGCGTCACGCGGGTCTCGCTGGACTACCAGCTGCCGGTCGCCAACGTGATCCTCACGACGGAGAACGTCGAGCAAGCCGTCGCCCGCCAGACCGAAAAGGGACGCGACGCCGCACGTGTGGTGGTGGAGATGAGCAATTTGCTGGACGAGCTCGGATGACCGACGCAAAAAAACCCGGAACCACAAGCACAGGCGTCCGCAAGGCTTCGTCAAAGTCCGCCCGAAGCCGCGCCCGCGAATTCGCAGTGCAGGCCCTCTATCAGCATCTGGTCGGCCGCAACGATGTGCAGTCCATCGATGCCTTTACGCGCGACCTGGCTGGCTTTCACAAGGCTGACTCCGTCCACTACGACGCGCTGCTGCATGGCTGCGTGAACGAATCAGCGCAACTGGACGCGCTGATCCTCCCCCTGCTGGACCGGAAGATGGAAGAAATCTCGCCAATCGAGCACGCGGTGATGTGGATCGGCGTGTACGAGTTCGTGCATTGTCCGGAAGTGCCATGGCGCGTGGCGCTCAATGAATGCATCGAACTCGCCAAGGAATTCGGCGGCACTGACGGCCACAAGTACGTCAACGCCGTGCTCAACGGCCTGGCCGTCCAGCTCCGGCCGGCCGAAGTCGAGGCGGACAAGGCTGCCGGGAAAGCGCGATGAACGCAAAGACACCGATGCGCATGGCGAGTTTGATCGAGCGCATCGAGCCCTTCTATGTGATGGAGGTTGCCAAGGCCGCATCGAAACTTGCGCGTGAGGTGGCCCACACCGACCGACCGATGATCTTCCTGAACATCGGCGAGCCGGATTTCACCGCGCCGCCGCTGGTCCAGGAGGCCGCGAACCGCGCCATCGCGGGCGGCCTCACGCAGTACACGCAGGCCACCGGACTGGAGCCGTTGCGCGAGTGCATCAGCCAATGGTATGCAGAGCGCTTCGGCGTGCAGGTCGCACGCAACCGCATCGTCGTCACGGCCGGCGCTTCCGCGGCACTGCAACTGGCCTGCCTCGCGCTGATCGAGCCGGGCGAACAGATCCTGATGCCGGACCCGAGCTACCCCTGCAATCGCCACTTCGTGAGCGCGGCGGGTGGCGAGCCCATTCGCTTGCCCACGACCGCCGCGGAGCGTTACCAGCTCACGGCCGAGAAGATCGCTGCGAACTGGGGACCCCAGACCCGCGGCGTGCTGCTTGCCTCGCCCTCCAATCCAACCGGCACGTCGATCCATCCCGCTGAACTGCGTCGCATCCATGAACTGGTGAGCGGCAAGGGCGGCATCACGCTGCTGGATGAAATTTACCTGGGCCTGAGTCACGACGAGACCTTCGGCCACACGGGCCTTGCGCTGGACGACCAGGTCATCAGCATCAACAGTTCCTCCAAATACTCCAACATGACGGCCTGGCGCCTGGGCTGGGTGGTGGCGCCCGAGCCGGTAGCGCAAGCCATTGAGAAGCTGGCACAGAACCTGTTCATCTGCCCCAGTGCCATTGCACAGCACGCCGCCCTCGCCTGTTTCGAGCCCGAGAGCCTGGCCGAATACGAGCGCCGGCGTGCGCAGTTCAAAGCCCGGCGCGACTGGTTCATCCCGCAGCTCGAAGCGCTTGGGCTTCCAGTGCCCGTGGTGCCGGACGGCGCCTTCTACGCCTGGGCTGACTGTTCAGCCGCTTGCCGCAAACTGGGCGTGAAGGACAGCTGGGAGTTCACGTTTGAGCTCATGAAGCGCGCCCACATCGCGGTGACGCCGGGCCGGGATTTCGGCGTGGCCGACACCGGCAACTTCATCCGCTTTTCGACTGCAAGCTCGATGGGTCATCTGCAGGAAGCCGTGGCGCGGCTGAAAGGCCTGCTCGGATGAGCAGCGGCCGGCCGTTCGAGTGGGCCGTTCGCGTGTATTGGGAAGACACCGACGCCGGCGGCATCGTCTTCTACATCAACTATCTCAAGTTCTTTGAACGCGCACGCACCGAGTGGCTGCGCTCGTACGGCATCGTTCAAAGTGCCCTGCGCGAGAGTACCGGCGGGATGTTTATCGTCAGCGAAACCTCGATGCGGTACCTGCGCCCAGCCCGGCTGGACGATGAACTTCTTGTTACGGCAGCCCTCCAAGAATCGGGCCAAGCGTCTTTGATAATTGGTCAGCAGGCGGTCCAGCGCAACAGTGGAACCGTGCTGTGCGAAGGCACCATCCGAATTGGCTGGGTGGACGCCGCCAGCTTGCGACCTGCCAGAATCCCGCCCACCATCCTGGAAGCCCTGAAACGATGAACCAAGACATGTCGATCCTGCAACTGGTGCTGAACGCCAGCTGGGTGGTGAAGCTCGTCATGCTGCTGCTGGTGGGCGTTTCCATTGCCAGCTGGGCAGCGATCTTCCGTAAGCTGTTTGTCCTGAAACGCGTGAACTCGCTCAATGACGAC
>JBKJTX010000202.1:0-10035 GCA_046590315.1 Ramlibacter sp.
CAGGTGCGCCAGCAGCAACCCGACTACGTGATCATGCAGACTTGGGGTGTGATGACACCCACCGCCCTCAAGGAGGCGCAGGCTGTGGGTTATCCGCGCGAGAAAATGTTCGGCACGTGGTGGTCGGGCGCCGAGCCCGATCTCAAGGACATCGGCGCCGGCGCGAAGGGCTACAGCGCGGTGATGATGCAACACGGTGCCGAGATGCAGTCTCCGGTTGTCAAGGAAATCCTCGAGAAGGTGCATGCCAGGAACCAAGGCACCGGACCGAAGGAAGAAGTGGGATCGGTCCTGTACATGCGTGGCGTCGTAGGCGCGCTGTTGGCGACCGAGGGTGTTCGCGCCGCGCAGGACCGCTACGGCAAGGGCAAGGTCATGACCGGTGAGCAGGCCCGCTGGGGTTACGAGAACCTGAACCTCACGCAGGCAAAACTCGATGCGCTCGGCTTCAAGGACGTGATGCGCCCCGTCTCGACCAACTGCGTCGACCACATGGGTTCAGCCTGGGCGCGAGTGCACACGTGGGATGGCGCGAAGTTCGTCTGGAGTTCCGATTGGCTGCAGGCTGACGAGCAGGTTATCCGTCCTCTTGTCAAGAACTCGGCAGCGAAGTACGCGGCAGACAAGAAGCTCACGCCGAGGACCCCCGCTGATTGTCAAAGCTGACGCTTTGACAGCGCGAGGCTCCACGGCGTAGCCGGTACTGACGGCACCCTCCCCGGGCCCCTCCCGCCGAGCGGGAGGGGAAGCGGCTCTGACGAGCCGCCAATCGTAAGGGACGCACTGCGCGCTCCTTTCGATTGGTGGAAGAAACATGGAACCGAAGAACATCGTCCTCAACGTCAACGGCATCGAGGTCATCTACAACCACGTGATCCTGGTGCTCAAGGGCGTGTCGCTGCAAGTGCCCGAGGGCGGCATCGTTGCGCTTCTGGGGGGCAACGGCGCGGGGAAGACGACGACGTTGCGCGCAGTCTCCAACCTGCTCAAGGGCGAACGCGGCGCCGTGACCAAGGGCTCGATTGAATTGCGCGGCCAGCGTATCGAGAACCTCACGCCCGCCGACCTGGTGCAGCGCGGGGTGGTGCAGGTGATGGAGGGCCGGCACTGCTTCGCTCACCTTACGATCGAAGAAAACCTCCTCACGGGTGCGTACACACGCAAGAACAAGGCGGAAGTCGCGGCCAATCTCGAAAAGGTTTATGCCTACTTTCCGCGCCTGAAGTTGCGCCGCACGTCGCAAGCGGCGTACACCTCGGGCGGCGAGCAGCAGATGTGCGCTATCGGCCGCGCGTTGATGGCGAATCCGAGCATCGTGCTGCTGGACGAGCCGTCAATGGGCCTCGCGCCCCAGATCGTGGAAGAGGTGTTCGAGATCGTGAAGGATCTGAACACCAAGGAGCGCGTCACTTTCCTGCTCGCGGAGCAGAACACCAACATGGCTCTGAAATACGCCGACTACGGCTACATCATGGAGAGCGGGCGCGTGGTGATGGATGGCCCCGCGGCCGAACTCGCGACGAACGAGGACGTTAAAGAGTTCTACCTCGGCATGGGTGGCGGTGAACGCAAGTCCTTCCGTGAAGTGAAGAGCTACAAGCGCCGCAAGCGTTGGTTGGCCTGAGGAAAACACAGATGGCAGAGTTTTACGACGCGCTGGAAACGCGCGACCCAGCGCACCGCGAAGCTGCGCTGATGGCCGCGCTGCCCGCACTGGTCGCGCACGCGAAGAATTCGGCCATTGCGTTCGCTGAATTTCTTGCGCACGTGGAAGCAAGCAGCGTAGCCTCGCGCGCCGCGTTGGCCACGCTCCCGGTCATCCGCAAACACGAGTTGCTCGAGCGCCAGAAGGCGCAGCGCGCCAACGACCCGTTCGGCGGCTTCTCCGCACTATTGCGCGGGCCGCAGATGAAGCGCGCCTACGCATCCCCCGGACCGATCTATGAGCCGGAAGGCACGGCGCCCGACTACTGGCGCGCGGGCCGCGCCATCTTCGCCGCCGGGTTCCGCGCAGGCGACCTCGTGCACAACGCCTTCAGCTACCACATGACGCCGGGCGCTTTCATCATGGAATCGGGTGCCCACGCCGTGGGATGCACCGTATTCCCAGCAGGCGTGGGGCAGACCGAGCAGCAGTTGCAAGCCATCGCCGAGCTGCGCCCCAACGGCTACACCGGGACACCCAGCTTTCTGCGCATCCTGGTTGAGAAGGCGCAAGAGGCCGGCGCCGATATCTCCAGCATGCGCAAGGCCCTTACCGGCGGGGAAGCTTTGCCGCCGAGCTTGCGCGACTGGTTCGCCCAACGCGGCATGGACGTGTATCAGAGCTACGCCACGGCAGACCTCGGTCTCGTCGCCTACGAAACCCCGACGCGAGAGGGCCTGGTTCTGGACGAGGGCGTGATTGTCGAGATCGTGCGGCCGGGCACCGGCGACCTCGTGCCCCAGGGCGAGGTCGGCGAGCTGGTCGTCACCACACTCAACCCCGACTACCCGTTGATCCGCTTCGGCACCGGCGACCTCACTGCGTTGCTGCCGGGCCGCTGCGCGACGGGCCGCACCAATACGCGTATCAAGGGCTGGCTGGGCCGAGCCGACCAGACCACCAAGATTCGCGGCATGTTCGTGCACCCGGCGCAGGTGGCGGACATCACACGCCGCTTTCCTGAAGTGCTGAAGGCGCGGCTGGTAGTCAGCGGTGAGATGGCCAACGATGTGATGACGCTAAAAGTCGAAGCGGCAGGCGCGCCCGAAGGCCTCGATCACCGTATTGGTGAAGCCATCCGCGACGTCACCAAGCTGCGCGGCGACGTGGTGCTGCTCGAGCCCGGCAGCCTGCCCAACGACGGCAAGGTGATCGAAGACGCCCGCAGCTACAAATAGTTGAGCTGGCTCAAATATGCCTGGTTTAGGGTTGATCCTGGGGCGCTGCTACGTAATTTCCGCGATTCAAAGGCGATGCGCGCGACGTACCATTTGCCAGTTCACTACAAGGAGCCGCACATGAAGCGACTGACCAAGTCTCTGATTTCCCTGGCCGTGCTCACGGCTTCCGCGCTCGGCGCCCATGCGGCCGACTTTCCCGCCAAGGACAAGCCCATCACGCTCATCGTCCCGTTCACAGCCGGCGGCCCAACGGACCGCGTGGCGCGTGACCTGGCTGAGGCGCTGCGCAAACCGCTTGGCGGCGGAACCATTCTGGTCGACAACGCAGCGGGCGCGGGCGGCTCGATTGGCGCCAACAAAGTGGCCAAGGCCACCGCCGACGGCTACACCCTCCTGCTCACGCACATCGGCATGGCCACCATGCCCACGCTGGTGCGCAACATTCCCTTCAAAGTCGAAAGCGACTTCGAATACCTGGGCCTCATCAATGACGTACCTATGACACTGATCGGCCGACCCACGCTCGAGCCGGGGAACTTCGCGTCGCTGGTCAAGTGGATCAACGCCAACAAGGGCAAGATCAATCTGGGTAACGCGGGTGTGGGCTCGGCGTCGCACCTGTGCGGCCTGCTGTTCCAAAACGCGCTGAAGGTCGATATGACGCCGGTGCCGTACAAGGGCACCGCGCCTGCCATGACCGACCTGATTGGCGGCCAGATCGACCTGATGTGCGATCAGACCACCAACACGTCCAGCCAGATCGAGGCGAAGAAGGTCAAGGCCTTTGCCGTCACCACCGGCAAGCGCCTGACCACGCCGGCGCTGAAGGACTTGCCGACGCTGCAGGAAGAAGGCCTGAAGGGGTTCAACATCACCATTTGGCACGGTCTCTACGCGCCTAAGGGCACGCCGGCCGATGTGCAGAAGAAGCTCAATGAAGCGCTCAAGGTCGCGCTGAAGGACCCTGAATTTGTGAAGAAGCAGGAAGGCCTGGGAGCTGTGGTCGTGGCCGACAAACGGGTCGAGCCGGCCGAGCACAAAAAATTCGTGGCGGCCGAGATCGCCAAGCTGAGCCCTGTCATCAAGGCAGCCGGCGTGTACGCCGACTGAGTCGCACGTTAGGGCGCGCATTGGTGACTCGTCCAGCCTGCTGGGCGATGGCATCATCCGGCAGCTCAGTCGCTAAAACTAAAGGAGACCTGCACCATGCAACGTTCTTTCGAGCGCACGAGGCGCGCCATTCTCAACACGCTGGTGCTTGGCGCCGCATCGGCTGCCGCCTGGCCGGCGTTCGCGCAAGGGGCGTGGCCAAACAAGCCGGTCCGGATCGTCGTTCCCTTCGCGGCGGGCGGCACCACCGACATCCTGGCCCGCGCCGTTGCGCCTGAACTGTCAAAGGCCTTCGGCCAGCAATTCATCGTCGACAACCGCGGCGGCTCCGGCGGCAACCTGGGCGCCGACATCGTCGCCAAGTCACCCAATGACGGCTATACCTTGCTGATGGGCACTGTGGGGACGCACGGCATCAATCGGGCGCTTTACCCCAAGATGCCCTTTGATCCGATCAAGGACTTCGCCCCCATCACCCTCGTCGCCGGCGTGCCCAACGTGATGGTGGTCAACACCGAACGGGCCACTAAGCTGGGCATCCGCAACGTCCCCGACTTCATCAAGTACGCCAAGGCCAACCCGGGCAAGCTCAACATGGCCTCCAGTGGCAACGGCACCTCGATTCACCTGGCTGGCGAATTGTTCAAGAGCATGACCGGAACCTACATGCTTCACCTGCCGTACCGCGGCTCGGGCCCCGCAATGCTCGACATGGTGGGCGGCACCATGGACGTGATGTTCGACAACCTCCCTTCGGCTTTGCCGCACATCAAGTCGGGCAAGCTCACCGCCCTGGCCGTGACCAGCCGGCAGCGTTCTGCGGTTCTTCCGGATGTGCCGACAGTCGAGCAGGCCGGCGGTCTGAAAGGCTTCGATGCGACTTCCTGGTTTGGCTTGCTGGCGCCCGCCGGCACACCTCCAGATATCGTCAGCCGCATACAGCAGGAAGTGTCCAAGTCGCTCAACACCCCAGCCATGAAGGAAAAGATGCTGTCGCAAGGCGCCATTCCCAGCGGCAACACACCGGCCGAGTTCGCAGCCCACATCGACGCGGAGCACAAGAAGTGGGCAAAGGTCGTGAAGGATTCGGGCGCGCGGGTCGACTAGGGCCTGTTCACACTATTTTTGCGAGTGCGAACGCGGCCAAAACAGCGCCATTCTAGGCGCAGGACGACGCCCATGCAGGCCGCCTGGGCTAGGAGTGCAACGACGAGTGGCGCTGTTTTGACCACGTTCCCTTCGGGTTGCGATCAAAAGTGCCATGCGCCGCGTTGCGAAGCCTTGCCGGACACTGAGTCCGGCCGCGTTTCGCGCCTTGCGCATGACATTTTTGATTCGCAACGCATCTCGCAAAAATAGTGTGAACAGGCCCTAGCCTCACACGCCCCAGACGATTTCCTTGCTGTCCTTTTCGCAGCGGCGCAGCATATCGAGAAACGGCACTGCACGTTGGCGCAGCGACACAGCGTCTGAGCTCGGCGCACTTCCATCCTTGGTCCGGTCGGCCTCTTCCTGCGCGATGGCAGCTTCGAGCGCGGCGATCGCAGCCGGCATCTGCTCGGGCAAGATGATGCCCTTGGGGCCCGCGTCCTTGCCGATAATTTCGAGCACGCGCCGGCCGTTGGGCTCCAGCATGATCAGGTCACCGGCGGCCTGGGATTTGAATTTGTAAAGCATGGGCGGTACCAGTTCTCGCGGTTAAAGGGTAGGAGGATTGTGCGGCAACCGCTGTTGACATCGATTCGTTTAGGCTTAAACTATTTAAGCCACTCGAAGGACACCACGATGGACATGGAAGCGCGCGCGCACAGCGAACACCCCGAAGCCCTGCGCCTGTGGCTGCGCCTGCTCACTTGCACGCAGATCGTCGAAAAGCAGGTTCGCACGCAACTGCGCGAGCAATTCGACACGACGCTGCCGCGCTTTGATCTCATGGCGCAGCTGGAACGCGCGCCGGATGGCCTCAAGATGAACGAGCTCTCACGGCGCATGATGGTCACGGGCGGCAATGTCACCGGCATCACCGACCAGTTGGTGCTCGAAGGGTTGGTGGACCGGGTCGATGTGGAGGGCGATCGCCGGGCCTACCGCGTGCGCCTCACGACTAAGGGCCGCAAGCTTTTCCATGAGATGGCGCATCAGCACGAGAGCTGGATCGTCGGGGCCTTCGGCGGCCTCTCGGACAAAGACGTCGCCACGCTGCACAAGCTGCTTGGCAAGGTCAAGGAACACGCCCGCGCGCAAACAGCCACACCGGCTTGACGCGCACCGGAGTCCCTGCATGTCTGCGCAACCCGACCGTTTCGTTCACGACCGGTTGCCGCCGGCGACGCAAAGGCCGGAACTGCGCTACGAGCTGCCCGAGCTGCAGCTCCCCGAGCAGCTGAACCTGGTGGAGGCGCTGCTGGACAAAGCCGCGAGCAAGGGTTTGGGCGAACGGCCGCTGCTTCGCTCGAGCCGCATCATTCTTTCGTACAACGACGTGCGGGACCGAGTCGATCGCATCTGCCGCGTGCTCACCGAAGACTTGGGACTGGTGCCGGGCAACCGTGTGCTGCTGCGCGGCGGCAATTCGATCGCGTTGGCGCTGGCCTGGCTGGCCGTGGTGAAAGCCGGTTTGATTTCTGTCGCGACGATGCCGCTGCTACGCGCACGCGAGCTCGGCGACATCATCGACAAGGCGCAGCCGGTGGCGGCACTGTGCGACATCCAGCTGCTGGAAGAGCTGGAGCTGGCGCGTCAGGCGAGGCCGGTGCTGGCCAAGGTCATCCCATTCAACACGCTCGATGCGCCCGGCTCGTTGGCAGTGTTGTCAGCGCGTAAGGAAGGAGATTTCCGCGCATGCCCCACGGCGGCTGACGACATCGCGTTGCTGGCCTTCACCTCCGGCACCACCGGCAAACCCAAAGCCGCTGTCCACACCCACCGCGACGTGATCGCCGCGTGCGAGGGCTGGCCGCGCCACGTACTGCGCGCGACGCCCGAGGACATCGTCGTCGGCTCGCCCCCGCTCGCTTTCACCTTCGGCCTCGGCGGCCTTCTCGTGTTCCCGATGTGGGCGGGTGCCAGCATATATTTCCCGGATGCGCCTTACACGCCGGAGACCCTGGTGCGGACCATCAACGACGTCGGCGCGACCATCTGCTACACCGCGCCCACCTTCTACCGGCAGATGGCGCCGTTCGCGCGCGAGCACGGCGTCGGCAAGCTGCGCGTCGCAGTGAGCGCAGGCGAAGGCTTACCGGATGCAACACGCCAGTTGTGGAAGCAGGCCACCGGCATCGAGATGCTGGACGGCATCGGTGCGACCGAGATGTTTCACATCTTCATTTCGTCGGCAAGCAGCGAGGTGCGGGCCGGCGCGATCGGCAAGGTGGTTCCCGGCTACACGGCCCGCGTGGTGGACGAGGAGGGCAACGAGTTACCGCGCGGAACAATTGGCGAGCTGGCCGTGATCGGCGCCACCGGCTGCAAATACCTGGACGACGCGCGCCAGTCCCAGTACGTGAAAAACGGGTGGAATTATCCTGGCGATGCATTCCTGCAGGACGAGGACGGTTACTTCTTCTACCAGGCGCGGGCCGACGACATGATCATCACCTCGGGCTACAACGTCGGCGGCCCGGAAGTCGAGGACGCCCTGCTGCGCCACCCGGCCGTGGCCGAATGCGGCGTGATTGGCAAGCCCGACAAGGAGCGCGGAATGATCGTCAAGGCCTTTTGCGTGCTCAAGCCCGGGCACGCCGGGGACGCGGCGATGGCCAAAGCTCTTCAAGATCACGTAAAAGCCAGCATCGCGCCATTCAAATACCCCCGCGAGATCGAGTTCGTGCCCAGCCTGCCACGCACGGAAACCGGCAAACTGCAAAGATTCAGATTGAGGCAAAGCGAAGGTTCCGCGCAATAACATGCAGCAGGACCTCCCTTTGAAATTGGCCGGGTTCCCCGGCCAATTTCAACTGATCAGCCACCGGCAAATCGCAAAGCGATTTGCCGGTGAATAATCGCGTATGCCCGCTTATTCATTCGAAGCACTCGACGCCCAGGGCGGTACCCGCCGCGGGGTGATGGAAGCCGATACGGCCAAGGCCGTGCGCAGCATGCTCCGAACGCAGGCGCTGGTGCCGCTGCAAGTGCAACCCGTGAGCTCGGGCTCGGCTGGGGCCGAGCACAGCTTGGGCTGGAACACCCGCCTGTTCGAGCGCGCCGTATTCAACGCGACGGGCCTTGCGATATGGACGCGCCAACTGGCGGGGCTCGTGACATCCGGGCTGCCGCTCGAACGCGCGCTGACTGCGTTGACCGATGAGGCCGAGGACGAACGCCAGCGCAACCTCGTTGCCGCCCTGCGCGCCGAAGTCAACGCGGGGTCACCGTTCGGCAAGGCGTTGTCGCGCTTTCCGCGCGAGTTCCCCGACATCTACACGGCCGTGGTCGGGGCCGGCGAGCAGAGCGGCAATCTGGGCCTGGTGCTGGAGCGACTGGCCGACGACCTGGAGGAGCGGCAAGCCCTCAATGCGCGCCTCATGGGCGCGGCCCTTTACCCGGCCATCGTCACCCTCATCGCATTCGCGATCGTCATGTTTTTGGTGGCGTACGTCGTGCCGCAGGTGGCCAACGTCTTTACCGGCACCAAACGGGCGCTGCCGTTTCTCACGGTGGCGATGCTGGCTTTCAGCGGCGCGGTACGCAGCTGGGGCTGGTTGGTGTTGATCGTCGCTGCGGCCGCTTTCGTGATCCTGCGCCTCGCGCTGCGCAACGAAGCCACGCGCGAGCGGTTCGATGCGGGCTGGCTGAAGCTGCCCCTCGTCGGTCGGCTTTCGCGCGGCTACAACGCGGCGCGCTTCGCCAGCACCTTGGCCATGCTCGCGGGCGCCGGCGTGCCCATCCTGCGCGCGCTGCAAGCCGCCGCCGAGACGCTGAGCAATCGCGCCATGCGCGCCGACGCGATGGACGCCCTGGTGCTGGTGCGCGAAGGCGCGCCGCTGGCGTCGGCGATGGCGCAGAAAAAGCGCTTCCCCGGCCTCTTGTCGATGTTCGCCCGGATCGGTGAGCAGACCGGCCAACTGCCCGCGATGCTGCAACGTGCGGCGACCCAACTGGGCGCCGAAGTGCAGCGCCGCGCCATTCAGATGGCCACCATCCTGGAGCCGTTGCTGATCGTCGGCATGGGCGTCGTCGTGCTGCTTATCGTGTTGGCGGTGCTGCTGCCCATCATCCAGTTGAATCAGTTCGTCAAGTGAAGCGAAGCGCGTCATGGCGGTGACCCTCGACGACAAGCTGGTGGTCGCGATTTCGTCGCGCGCCCTCTTTAACTTCGAAGAAGAGAATGCGCTCTTCGAGAGCGGCGATCCACAGGCCTACATGAAGCTCCAGCTCGAGCGCCTCGACGTCGCCGCGCAACCGGGCATCGCTTTCTCGCTGATCAAGAAGCTGCTGGCGTTCAACGACACGACGACCCAGCGCGTGGAGGTAGTGATCCTGTCGCGCAACGACCCGGTCTCGGGCATGCGCATCTTCCGCTCGGGCCTCGCCAACGAAATCAAGCTGCAGCGCGGCGTGTTCACGCAAGGCCGCTCGCCGTTTCGCTACCTGCGCCCGCTCGGCGCGCACCTGTTTTTGTCGGCCAACGCGGAAGACGTGCGCGAAGCGTTGGCCGCCGGTTTTCCCGCGGCGCGCGTGCTCACCGAATCGGTGCTGGCGGGCAGCAACTACCCCAACGAAGTACGCATTGCATTCGACGGCGACGCGGTGATCTTTTCCGACGAAGCCGAGCGGGTGTTCCAGGCGCAAGGCCTGGACGCTTTCCAGCAGCATGAGCTCAGCAAGGCGGCGCAGCCCTTGCCCGAGGGTCCGTTCAAGCCGCTGCTCACCGCCCTGCATCGCTTGCAGCAGGCCGGTACTCCGGCCATGCGGTTGCGCACCGCGTTGGTGACGGCGCGCAGTGCGCCGGCCCACGAGCGCGCCATCCGTACGCTGATGAACTGGGACATTCGCGTCGACGAAGCCATGTTCCTCGGCGGGCTGGCCAAGGGCGAG
>JBKJTX010000400.1:0-14491 GCA_046590315.1 Ramlibacter sp.
CTGGTGCAGAACCTCGCGCCCGGCGCAACCGCGCGCATGGGTCTGGATTGGAAAGCGCTGAATGCACAACATCCGAGGCTGATCGTCTGCGACATCTCAGGCTATGGCGACGACGGACCTTACCGCGACAAGAAAGCCTATGACCTCCTGATCCAGGCTGAAGCCGGTTTGCTTTCAGTGACCGGCACGCCCGAGACGCCAAGCAAGGCCGGCAACTCCATGGCCGACATCGCCGCCGGCATGTATGCGTACAGCGCCATCCTTGCCGCCCTGTTGCAGCGTGGGCGCACCGGCGAGGGCAGCCACATCGACGTCTCGATGCTTGAGTCGCTGGCCGAGTGGATGAACTTCCCGCTGTATTACGCGTTTGAAGGTGCGGCGCAGCCGCCGCGCACCGGCGCGTCGCATGCGACGATTTATCCCTATGGCCCATTTGCGACGCGTGACGGAACGGTGATTCTGGGCATCCAGAACGAGCGCGAATGGAGGGCGTTCTGCGAGCAGGTGTTGCGCGCCCCGGCGCTCAGCACCGATCCGCGCTTCGACGCCAACGCGCGCCGCAATGAGAACCGCGAGGCGCTGGGTGTGTTGATCGAGAACGTGTTCGCCACGTTGACTGCCGTCGAGGTCGCAGCGCGCCTGGACGAAGCGCAGATCGCGAATGCGCGCATGAACGACATGGCCGGCTTGTGGTCGCATCCGCAGCTCAAAGCGCGCGCCAGGTGGCGCACGGTCGGCTCACCGGCAGGCGACATCCCTGCGCTTCTGCCGCCGGGGCGCAACAACTCCTTTGACTATCGGATGGATGCCGTGCCTGCCGTGGGCGAACACACAGAGGCGATTCTGCGGGAGTTGGGAATTGCGGCGCCGGCGCCCGCGACAATCCGTCAACGCACCACGTGAGCGCTGAGGTCGGCCAGAATTTCCTGTAATGACTCAAGCGACACCGGCTTGACCAAGTGTCCGTCGAAGCCGGCCTGGGCCGACCGGCGCTTGTCCTCGGCGCTGCCGTAGCCCGTCAGCGCCACCAGACGCGAAGCGTCACCGAAACGACGACGCCATTCCCGCGCGGTTGCATAGCCGTCCATGCCGGGCAGGCCAATGTCCAGCAGCACGAGGTGCGGCATCTCCCCCGCCTCTGCCTTCTCCAGCGCATGCGCGCCGTCGTGGGCCACGACGACATCCGCGCCCATAAAACCCAGCACGTCGGCCAGCGAAACGGCGGCGTCGACGTTGTCGTCGACGACCATGACGCGAGCGCAGATCGCTGGTGCATGAGCGACCGGGACGCTTTCGTCAGTGCCCGCCTGTGCCTCAACCAACGGCAGCCGCACGGTGAATGCGCTTCCCTGACCCGCACCCTGGCTGTCGGCGCTCACCGAGCCGCCATGCAGCTGCACCAGCCTGCGCACGAGCGTGAGCCCGATGCCCAGGCCGCCGGGCGCGCGGTCCAACGATCCCGGCACCTGCGCGAAGATATCGAAAATGCTGGAGAGCATCTCGCGCGGAATCCCTGCGCCGTTGTCACGCACGACAATCACAGCGTCTTCTCCCACTCGCTCGATCTCCACATCGATGGAGCCGCCCGGCGGTGTGTATTTGGCTGCGTTGTTCAGGAGGTTGCAGAACACCTGCGTGAGGCGAACACGGTCTGCGTTCACATGAAGCGAAGCCGTCCCAATGCGCAGACGCAGCGCTTGATGACGGCTTTCAGCCAACGGCCGGCTCGATTCATAGGCCGCCGCCAGCACTTCGTCGAGCCGAAGCACCTCCAGCCGCAACTCGATCAGACCCCGGCTCACGCGCGACACATCGAGCAGATCGTCCACGAGGTGGGTGAGCTGCTGCAACTGGCGCGTCATGAGCGCGACGTGCCGTTCCAGCTGCTCTGCTCGCGGCGGCTGAGACCGCCGCATGATCTCCACCGAACTCGTCATGGGCGCCAGCGGATTGCGCAATTCGTGCGCCAGCATCGCAAGAAATTCATCCTTTCGCTGGTGCTCGGCGCGAAGCTGCTGATTCAATTCAGCTGCCGACGCGCGGGCGGCATCGAGCGCCCGTGCGAGCTCTTGCGCTTTTAGAGCCGCCGCGCGCGCGTCCGACGCGTCTGCCTCGCAAAAGCGCTCCGCCTGCTGCGCGCACATCACCGCCGCCAGCAGCGGCATCGACTCGAGCAGTTCCGCAGGAAATTCGCACGCTTCGGCGCCGGCAAGGATGAAGGCGCAACCGCCGTTCGTGCGCGAGCAAGCCACCAGCTCATGCCCGTCGATCCCGACCGTTGCGATCTGCGCGGGATCGTGGCGGCACTGCGCGAGGAATGAACGCCAGGTGGCCCCGGCCGCCAGCGTCTTGGGCATGCCTGGCGCCGGTAGCATCACCTTCAGTTCGCGGTCTTCCACGTAAAGCAGAAGATAGGTGGCGCCGGCCGCCGAGGCAATCGCCCGCGCTGCGTCAAGCCGCTGCGAGCTGTCGCCGAGCGCGTCGACGAGTGGACGCAGGGGGTTGGCCATTAACCCGGCAATACGCAGACCACGGCGGTGCAGTTGTGGAAACCCCCGAACTGGCCGTCGGCCCGCGCGATCTGGCCGTAGGTATTGCAGCCGACGTAGCCGGCCGGTGCCAGCAGACTCGTGCAGGCCTGCAGCTCTTCATCGAAGGCGCGTCCGAGGCGAAGCCGCGTGGCCACGCAATCGAATACGAAAGCTGCCGCCGGCTTCTCGCCGCCGAGGGCGGCAAGCGCTGCAGTCGTAGCGCGCCGGGCGGCGTCCACCGATGATGCGGCACTCGTCGTCATCAAGTGCACCACGGCCCCTTCGGGCACAGCAGCTGCGCAATGGATGGCGCCATCCGCGCCGATCGTGAGGGGCACTCGCAGCCGGTAGCCGTCGTCCGCGCGGATACCGATCACGTTGTGCAGGAAGAACGGCAGCGGGTCCTTCTCGTCGAACACCTGCCCGGTTTGCCGCGCGTGCTCGCGAAAGGCCTCGACGGCTGGCTCACCGTTCAGGCCAATCATGCGCTCACCCTCGGCTTCGGTCACGCGCAGCGGCAAGCTCGCCGGCTCCCAGCCGTGCGACACGCCCACGCCGACAGGCTTGGCAGACAAGATTTCAAGTGCGCAGACGGCATTGCCGTACGCCTGGGTACCGGCAAACACGTGAGTGGTCTGGAACCGGCCGTCGTCGCCGGCGCCACCGCCGAAGAAACGGTAGTTGCCGCCCGTGCGCAGGGTCAATTCCTCGAGCAGTGCGTCAGAGTGACCAGCCAGTGCGTCGGTCATCACGAGTGCGCTTCGATGCGGCAGCACGGGCTTGTCGATGCCCCGGAAGGCCTCGGCCAACTGCCGGGCGGCGTGCTTCGCATCGCCGCTCACGCCCTGCCCCAGCCCGACGGCGAATTTCATGTCCTCGGAGCGAATACCCAGGGCAGAGACCTGCCCTTCGCCGCGCGACGTGTGGGTGAACTCACCCGCCGAAGAAGCCCCGGCGATCACGCGCGTGCCCGCAGCATCGGCCAGGGCGCGCAGCAAGGCCGGGTAGTCATGGCGGGCCGAAGCGAACACGGCAATGGCGTCCGCCGGTGCGCCGCCGAACGCGTCGCGAATGCTACGGCCGAGCTCTGCGCCGGCGCGGGCACTGTCACTCGTGACGCTGAGGGATACGTGGGTCTGAGTCATCGTCTTTTACGAGCCAACGCAAAAGATCGATTTTGGTTCAGCCGCATCCCACGTTTTGTAGGACGGGGCCGACTAAAGCCGAGTTAAAGGGCGCTCGACGATCACTTCTTCAAAAGAGGACACCTCGACTGCGAGAGCGGGGTTGCCGAATCTTGCGCAGCGACGACAGCCTTCAATTTGTAGTAGTCCCACGGGTACTTGGACTCACTCGGCTGCTTCACTTCGAAGACGTACATTTCCCGCATCATGCGTCCATCCTCGCGAACGGTGCCGTTCTTCACGAACATGTCATTGATGGGGGTGGAGCGAAATTTGGCCATCACGGCCGTCGACTCGTCTGTGCCCACGGCCTGCACCGACTTCAGGTAGTGCATCGTGGATGAGTACGAACCAGCCTGCACCATGTTGGGCATCTTCTTCATTTTGGCGAAGTAGCGCCGCGCCCACTTGCGCGTCTCGTCATTCATGTCCCAGTAGAACGACTCCGTGAGCAGCATGCCCTTGGTTGTGTTCAGGCCCAGCGTATGCACGTCGTTGATGAACACGAGCAGCCCCGCCATCTGCTGGTTCTTCGTGATTCCGAATTCGTTGGCGGCCTTGATGGCGTTCACCGTATCGCCACCCGCATTTGCGAGCGCGACGACCTTCGCCTTGGAGGCCTGCGCCTGCAACAGGAAAGAAGAAAAGTCGGACGTGTTCAGCGGGTGCCGCGCCGATCCCAGAACCTTGCCGCCGCCGGCTTTGACCACGGCGCTGGCGTCGGCCTCCAGCGAGTGGCCGAAGGCGTAGTCCGCAGTCAGGAAGAACCAGGTGTCCCCGCCGTTTTTGAGGACGCCCTTGCCGGTGCCCGCCGCAAGCGAGTATGTGTCCCAAGAGTAGTGCACGGACAGGGGGGCGCAGGCTTCGTTGGTGATGCGGCTGCTTCCGGGGCCGGACAACAGGATTATTTTATTTTTCTCCCGAGCAACCTCGAGCGCCGCCAGTGCCGTTCCCGATGCCGCGACGTCGCCGATGATGTCAACCTTCTGGTTGTCGAACCAATCACGAGCCTTCGACGCGGCGATATCCGCCTTGTTCTGATGGTCCGCATACACCAGCTCGATCGGCTTGCCCAGGACAGTGCCGCCGAAGTCTTCAATGGCCATCCGCACTGCGTGCACCGAGCCTTCGCCGGTCAGGTCCGCGTAGAGACCGCTCATGTCCAGAAGAAGCCCGATCTTGACGACTCCGTCGGAGATCCCCTTTTGTTGGGCGACCACCGCCGGTGGCGTAAGCACCAGCGTGAACGCCGCCGCCACGCCAGCGAAACGGGAAAGGAAGCGCCCCAAGTGCGCCGGTCTGCGATAAGTCATTCCGATGTCTCCTGTGTTGTCGTCGAGTTTTAACCCATTCCCGGCGCTAGCGCTATCTTGCTAACGCGCGGTTCGGAGCTGATTTTTCTGTAGCTTTCCGTTTGCGTTGCGCGGCAGTGGCGCCGTGCGGATTTCGATGAATTCGGGAACCTTGTAGTCGGCCAGCCGCTGCGCGCAGTGTTCCCGCAAAGCCTCCGGGTCTGCTTGGGGCGCCGTGGCGTAGACCACCGCGCGAACGCGCTCGTAGAGCACGGGGCAGGGCTCCCCGATCACAGCGGATTCGATGACATCAGGGTGCTGCGCGAGAACGTTCTCGACCTCGGCGCTGAAGATCTTGTAGCCCCCGCGGTTGATCATGTCCTTGATGCGGTCGAACACTTTGACAAAGCCCTTGGCGTCCTTGCTGCCGACGTCACCGGACTTCCAGAATCCGCCATTGAAGCTGGATGCATTGGCCTGGGGGTTGCTCCAGTAACCGGGCACCACCATGGGTCCGCGGATCCACAGCTCACCACTGGTCCCGGCCGGCACTTCGGTGCCATGCTCGTCCATGACTCGAACTTCGCCACACGGCACCACCTGACCGACGCTATTGGGATGCGCAAGGGCTGCGCCCGGCGGCATCAACGTTGCCGGCGATGTGGTCTCTGTGGCGCCGTAGGCATTGCGCAGCTGCAGTGAGGGCAATTTCTGTGCAAGCTCGGCGATGGCGGCCTCCGGCATGGGAGAACCACCAAACCCGCCCAGGCGCCAGTCATCGAGGCGGTAGTTGTGGAACGCGTCATCCCGAAGACAGAGCAGGTACATCGCCGGCACCATGAGCGTAAAGGTCATGCGCTCGCGTTCGGCAAGGGCGAGAAAGTCGCGCGCCTTGAACGCCGACATCAATATCGTCGTTCCACCCACATACACCGTCGTGAGAAGCAGCGAGACCAGCCCGGTGACGTGCGAACAGGGAACGGCCAGCAGGGTGCGCGCACTGGGGGCCAGATCAAAGCAGATGGCGAAGTGCATGACCGAGTGCACCAAGCCCAAATTAGTCAGCATGGCCCCCTTGGGCTTTCCGGTTGTGCCCGACGTGTACAGAAGGACGGCTACCTCCTCCTCTGCGGCAGGCGCCGGCTTCGGCGCCGGGCCGTCGAGGAACGGGCTGAAGTCAGGCCCCCCGTCAGGGCCTTCTAGCGCGACCCGCAGCCGCAGCGTCGGTGTTGCCGATGCCGGCGGCACCGCCGCCAGAAACTCTGACTCGTGGAACAGGACGACCGCGCCGCAGTTCTGGATGACGTGGGTTACCTCATCGGCGGCGAGCCGAGTGCCGATGGGCACTGAAACGACGCCAATGCGTGCACAGGCGAGCACCAGGGCCAGGAACTGCGGGCGATTTCCCAGATGCAGGACGACGCGGTCGCCGGCCTGGACGCCGCAGTGTTGCAAGCGACCGGCAATTGCGTCGACCATGGCGTCAAGTTGGCGGTAGCTGATGCGCTCGGAACCCAAGACAAGTGCTTCATGATCGCCACGCGTGGCGACCGTGTCCCTGAAAAACGCATCGACACCCGTAGGTCGATGAGCGAAGCAACGCATCTCGATGCCGCCGAAATGGCGCTCGACGCGAAGCGCATCTCGCACCGGCCCAGAGGCGCCGTGCCAATAGGCGTCATGAACCTCAAGCTGCATAGTCCGGCTCAGGCCACCTCGGCTGCCACGGCGGAATGCTCGGACTCGCCAGGCGCCGCTTGGCGAGCCGATGCGCCGTGCCGCAACAACACGCCCGAGAAGGTTTGCGTCTGCTCGTCATTCTGGATGGTCACCTCGCCGTTGACGAGCACATAACGGTACCCGTGCGCTCGCTGGATCCGGCGCCATTCGCCGCCGGGTAGGTCATGGACGATTTCTTCAGGCAGCACCGCCAGATTGTCGAAGTCGTACACGATCACGTCGGCAGGAGCGCCCTCTGCCAGTATCCCACGTCCGCGGAATCCAGCCACCTGCGCCGGCAGGGCGGAAAGACGCCAATGGGCTTCTTCGAGCGAGATCATCTTGTGCTCACGCACCACCTTGCAAAGCGTCTCGGTCGGATAACGTCCTGCGGTCAGGAACTTGGTGTGGGCCCCACCGTCGGAAACGCCGAACAGCACGTAGGGATCGTCGACGATCTCTTTCAGGTGCTCCAGTTTCCCATTTGGAGGCGCCGCGAAGAATTCCGTCTTGAGCTGCTCCTCCACCGCGATATCCAGCATCACGTCGACGGGGTCCTTGCCCATCTTCTGGCCCGCCAGTGCCAGGGTGTGGTCCAACCAGGCCTTGTTTTTTTCGAGCTTCGGGCCCGTGATCACGATGCCCTGGATCGGCCCCGTTGCGGTCTGCGGTAGCTGCTCCTTGAGCGCGGCGCGGCGTTTCGGATCGCCCAGTTTGGCGATCCGCTCTTCCAGCGTGCCGGTGGTGGCTTCTCGCCATGCGGGCGAGTCGTCGAACAGGTTCCAGTCTTCGAAGGTAAAGGCGAATCCGGCGTCGGTGGTGAGGCCCTGCCCGACGACGCGGATGCCGCGCTCGCGGCAACTGCGCAACCATGCCAGCACGCGGCGATGAATCTCCGGCCGATGATCGAAAGCCTGCACCACGTTCATGATCATCGGGCGCCCGGCAATTTCGGCCATCTCTTCGTAGAAGGCCTGGTCGCGCGCATTGTTTCCCGAGATCATCAGCATCTGCATGAAGCCCTCGTTGCGATCACGCAGGACCCCGGCCAGCTCACGGCAGGTGTCGTCGTGCATCACATCCGTCGGCATCGGGGTCCCGTCGAAGTCGCGTTGGACGGAAGCGGGACCGTCCGGCAGCATGCGCTGAGCCGACCAGCCGCAGCCGCCCGCGTCCATCGCCTCGTTCAGCAGCCGCCGAAGTTCCGCGTGCTCGGCGTCGGTGGGGCGCCTTCCGGCCTTTGCATCGTCGAATCCCAGCACCCATATGAGCATGGGCCCGACCGGAACGTAAGGCAGGATGTTCACGGCCTTGGGCGTGCGGTCCACGCTGTCGAGAAATTCGGGGAACGTGACCCAGTCCCAGGGCATGCCGGCCGCCATCGAGGCCAACGGGATGGCTTCCACCCGCGTCATGGAGAGCATCGACCGCTCGCGCAGCTCGGGCCGCACCGGCGCGAATCCGAAGCCGCAATTGCCGATGACGACCGAAGTGATTCCGTGCCAGCTCGACAGGGTGCAGTAGGGGTCCCAGAACACCTGCGCGTCGTAGTGCGTGTGCAGGTCGATGAAACCTGGCGCAACCACCAACCCGGCCGCGTCGATCTCTTCTTTGGCCTGGCCTTTGGGGATGCGGCCCATCTTGACGATCACGCCGTCCTTGATGCCGATGTCGCCGCGAAACCGCGGCGCCCGGGTTCCGTCCACGATCATGCCGTCCCTGATCACCTTGTCATACCGCATGCAATTCACTCCTTGTTGTGTCTTGAACGAACGTTCGCACAAACGAGTGCGTTTTGTCAATGGGATTTCCTCCGGCCGACGGCGCGAAACGGCCGTCTACCATGGCCGTGTGCCATGGTGAGGAAACAGATGAGCATCACGTTCGCGCCGCGGGCGGCGCACTGGAAAAGTCGCTCCGATGGGACTCTGTTGATCGAGTCACCCGTTCCGCTCGGCGCGTACGAGAGAGACCTGGGCAGCTATTTGCGGCATTGGGCGCGTGCGGCGCCGGAACGCTCCTTTTTGTGCGAGCGGACGCCTTCGGGCGAGTGGCGGCGAGTCAGTTACAGCGAAGCGCTGGCCGGCGCCCGGTCCGTGGCGCAATGGCTGATCGACCAGGGATTCGGTGCGCGGCAGCCGGCGCTGATACTCTCGCCCGCGTCGATTGAGCACGCCCTCCTGGCACTCGGCTGTTTGCTGGCGGGCGTTCCGTTTGCGCCAGTCTCGCCGGCACTGTCTTTAGGCGGTGACTTCCGGCGCCTGCGCGCCATGGCGGCGGTGCTGAAACCGGGGTTGGTGTTCGCGGAGGACGAAGCATCGTATGGCGCCGCAATGGGCGCACTGAGCGAGGACCGCGAACTTGTTCGCGCGACCCACGTGCCGTCGACGGGCGCTTGCCAGCCGTTCAGTGATCTGCTGGCACGAACGGCAACTGCACAGGTTGACGAGCGGGGCCTCGCCATTCAAGGCTCGACGGTGGTCAAGTACCTGTTCACCTCGGGCTCGACCGGCGCGCCCAAGGTGGTCCCGAACACGCACCGGATGCTTTGCGCAAACCAGAAGATGATGGAGTTGCTGGTCCGGGGTGAGCCGGACATTCCACCGGTGTTCGTGGATTGGCTGCCCTGGAGCCACACGTTTGGCGGCAACGTGACATTCCATTGGATTTTGCGGGACGGCGGTACGCTTTTTATCGATGCAGGAAAGCCGATTGACGGCGCGTTCGACGTGTCTTTGCGCAACCTGCGTGACGTCTCCCCTACCCACTACTTCAACGTGCCTGCCGGTTACGCCATGCTGGCAGACGCTCTGGAGCGTCACGGCGACCTGGCGCGTTCATTCTTTGCGCGGCTGCAGTGTTGCTTCTATGGAGGCGCGAGCCTGCCGCAATCGACATGGGACCGCCTGCAGTCACTCGCTGTAGCACACACCGGCCATGACGTGATGTTTACGACCGGCTGCGGCTCGACCGAGACCGGTCCGATCGGGACCTTCCTGCACTGGCCGGTTCGCAGTGCAGGAATCATTGGCCTGCCTGCGCCCGGCGTGCGTTGCAAGCTGGTTCCAGTGAATGGACGACTCGAGATGCGGCTGCAGGGGCCCAACATTTTCGAGGGCTATCTGAACAACCCAGAGGCCACCGCACAAGCCTTTGACGACGAAGGCTTCTATTGCACCGGAGACGCCGTGCGCCTGCTCCAGCCGTCCGACCCCGCCCAGGGATTGGTGTTCGACGGTCGCGTTGCGGAGGACTTCAAGCTGGCGACCGGCACCTTTGTCCAGGTCGGGAATGTCCGAATCAACTTGCTGTCGGCGGTGGGTCTGCTTCAAGATGCAGTCCTTGCGGGCGGAGATCGTCCCTGGCTGGGCGCTCTGGTGTGGCTGGACCCCGTGGCCTGCCGTTCCGCGGGGTTCGACATGCCGCATGCCACCACGGGGCTGGCCAAGCCACTGCACGCCGCCGTCGCACGACAACTCGCTACCTACAACGCGTCGGCCAGTGGCTCCTCGGAACGCATGCGAAGACTGCGCGTGATTCTCGAAGCGCCCAGCGCACTGGCGGGCGAAATCACCGAGAAGGGATACATCAATCAGCGCGCGGTGCTGGACCGGCGCGCTGGCGAGGTCGACAAACTCTTTTCCGGCGAGGGCGATGGCTTCCTCATTGACGCGCCAGCGGGCACTTCGAATCCTCGATCCGGTTAAAGGCCTCCGCACCCGGCACTGTCGCCACCACTTTCAGGTAATCCCAGGGCTGCGTCGACTCCTTCGGTGTCTTCGCCTGCAGCAGGTACAGGTCATGCACGTACCTGCCGTCCTTGCGGATCTTGCCGCGTCCAAAGACATCGTCCAGCGGCATCGACTTGAGGACCCGCATCACCGCGTCCGGCTCGTCCGTTCCTGCCTGTTTCACCGCTTTGAGATACGTCGAGACGGCGGAGTAGTCCGCTGCCTGAATGCTGTTGGGCATCTTCTTCGTTTTCTCAAAGAAGCGCCGGGCGAACTGGCGCGTGGCCGGATTCAGATCCCAATACCACGCGTCCGTCATGAGCAGGCCCTGCGTGGTCGGCAGCCCCAGCGCGTGAATGTCGTTGATGAACATCAGAAGAGCGGCGATGTCCATCGTCTTTGTCAGACCAAATTCACGCGCGGCCTTGATCGAATTGACGAGGTCTCCGCCCGCATTGGCGAAACCCAGCACTTTGGCCTTCGAAGTCTGGGCCGCCAGAAGATACGACGAGAAGTCCGCAGTGCCCAAGGGGTGCCGTGCGGAGCCCTTGATTTCCGCGCCGTTCGCCCGCGCGATGGCCGAGGTCTCCTCCTCCAGCGAGTGGCCAAACGAATAGTCGGCCGTCAGGAAGTACCAGCTGCGCCCGCCATTGCGCGTCACGGCGCCGCCGGTGCTTTTGGCCAGCGCCGCGGTATCAAAAAGATAGGCGACGGTATACGGCGTGCACTCTTCGCCGGTGAGCCGGGGGCTCGTTCCACCGATGGTGAAGAACACCCGCTTTTTTTCCGCCGCCAACTTGTTCATCGCCAGGTTCGCCGCGGTGTTGGTGCCGCCCACCAGCAACGACACGCCTTGCCGGTCGAGCATCTCGCGCGCTTTGCTTGAAGCGATATCCGCCTTGCTCTGATGATCGGCGTAGACCACCTCGACCTTGCGGCCCAGCACCTGCCCGCCAAAATCTGCGACCGCCATACGGATGGCTTCGAGCCCATTCGGGCCATCCAGGTCCGAGTAAATGCCGGACATGTCGGTCACAAAGCCAATGCGCAACGGCTCGGTGCTCTGGGCCCACACACCTGCGGTGGCCATGGCTGCGATCAGGACGGCGATGAATTTCGCAACGGTCATGCTGGAGTCTCCTGGTAGGCGCCCACGAATGCGCGGCGCTGGTTTTTCTTGAACGAACGTTCGCCCAAATCTCGAATTTTGTCAATGGGCACGCGAGCCTCTCTGCTATGCTCGATTCGCAAACGCACCGGCCGCCAGGATGGCGGGGCGTCGAAAGTAAGGACGAGTTTTTGGTCACGAAAAGCCAGCGCAGCCCCAAGCCCCACACCAAGATCGGCAGCGAGCCGGCAGGTTCGGGTGTCGGAAAGGTCATCCTCGACGCCGCGCTCGGCTTGTTCCAGGAACGCGGCTTCTACGGCACCTCCATGCGCGACATCGGAACCCGCTCGGGGACGGCGGTGTCGCACCTCTACTACTACTTCCCCTCCAAGGCCAGCGTTCTCCAGTCGTTGATGACGGAGATCGTGCGCGACCTGATCAGCGATCTCGACGCAGCACTGGCCGCGGCTGGCACTTCGCCGACACGCCGGTTGATCGCTCTGGTTCAGACCCAGGTCCTGTTTCATTGCCGCCGGCAGGCCGAAGCCTTTGTCGGGCGCGCAGAGCTGCGCAGCTTAGAGCTCAATGACAGGGCCAAGATTGTGGAACTCCACGATCGCGTGACGTCGATGTTCAAGTCGGCCATCGCGGATGGCATCCGTACGGGCGAATTCAGTTGTGCCTACCGTTCAGAAACCGCCAACGCCATCATCACGATGTGCAACGCCGTCTCGACGTGGTATCGGCCCGACGGCAAGCTTGGCCCCAACGCCATCTCCAAGCGGTATGTTGAATTGGCCCTTCGCATGGTGGGTGCCGAAGCGCGTTGATGGGCGATCAATCCTGAAGAGAGCGATGCAGTTCGGCCAAACGCTCCAGCGTTTGCGCATATTCCTGCAGCATGGCGTGCACAACCTCCCGCACCGAGGTCTCGTGATTCAACGTGCCGACCAGCTGCCCAACAGGAAATGACAGCAGGTCTGCCCGCCCTGCCCGGAGGATGCGGGCCTTTGACTCGTGATAGAGCGCTCCTTGCAGGGGCGCCGGCAGGTGCGATGGCGCGCCCGGACGCTCCCACACTTCGGACAGCTTGCTGCGCACCAGACGCACCGACTTGCCGGTCTGCCACTTGCGTTGCACGGCGTCTTCGGTGCGCGCCGCGTACAGCACCTGCCGCTCAAGCGGCTCCAGCTCGCTTTCGCGCGTCGCCAGCCAGACGCTGCCGCACCATGCGCCCTGCGCTCCGAGCGCGAGCGCGGCGGCGATCTGGCTGCCCCGGCTGATGCCTCCGGCAGCGAGCACCGCCATCTCACCACCAGCGGCCTCGACCACCTGGGGCACCAGCACCATCGTGGAAATCTGACCCGTGTGGCCGCCCGCCTCGGTGCCTTGCGCAATGAGTACGTCGACGCCTGCGGCACGGTGCCTTGACACGTGTTCCGCCTTGCCGCACAGCGCGCCAACGAGCACGCCGCGCGCGTGCAACATGTCGACGATGTCGGCGGGAGGCTCTCCGAGCGCGCTGACCACGAACTTCATGGACGGGTGCCGCAGTCCCACGTCGATCAGCTTGCGGGCGCCCGATTGCGTGTTGTTGCGGCTGCGCGCATCGAAGCGGGTTTGCCACTCTTCGCGCAGATCGGTAGGCAGCTGCGGCACGCCCTCGCGCGCCAGAAAGTCTTCGACGAACTGGCGTTGCTCTGCCGGAACCAATTGGGACAGAGACACGGGCGCCTGCTCCGCCTCGCGGTCGTAATTGACGGGAATCAGCACGTCGATGCCGTAGGGGCGGCCCGGGACATGCGTGTCAATCCAATGGAGTTCCTGCTCCAGCTCCTCGGGCGAGTGGGCAGCGCAACCGAGCACGCCGAATCCGCCGGCCTTGGTGATCTCCACCACCACGTCGCGGCAATGCGTAAAGGCGAAGATCGGCAGTTCACAGCCCAGACGATCGCAGATGGGGGTATGCATGCGATGCCTTTCAGGTCAGCTTGACGCCGGCGGCCTTGACGATGGTGGCCCAGCGTTCCCGGCCCACGCGGATCTCATTCGCGAATTCCTCCGGCGTGCTGGTCCAGAGCTGGAACTGCTGCGCCGAGGCCAGTTCACGGATTGCGCGCGACCGCAGCACCTGAATCAGCGCGCCGTTGATGCGGTTTGCCAGCGGGCGGGGCATTCCCGCCGGGCCCACCACCCCAAACCACAGATCGGTGCCCACCGCTGCGAATCCCTGGAGCCCCGCCTCGGCCATCGTCGGCACGTCGGGTACGAACGGCCAGCGCTGCTGCGTGGTGACCGCGAGCACCTTGGCGCGTCCAGCCTGCACTGCCGTCATCGCCGACACCGGGATGTCGAACATGAACGTGATCTGTCCCGACATGAGATCGGTCAGCGCGGGAGCGGTCCCGCGGTAAGGAACGTGCGTCATGGGCGCGCCGCTGACCAACCGCAGGAGCTCGCCCGAGAGGTGGTTCGAGGCTCCGTTGCCCGATGAGCCGAACGTGACCTTGCCCGGGTTGGCCTTGGCGTACTCGATCAGTTCGCGCACCGAATTCACCGGGACCGAGGAGTTCACGATCAGCACATTCGCGTACCGCACGGCCAAGGTGAGCGCGGTGAAGTCTTTGCTGGTGTCGAGCCCCGGCCGGCCATACAGGGACGGGTTGATGGCGTGCGTGCCGGTGGTTGCAGTGCCCAGTGTGTGTCCGTCGGGGACTGCCTTCGCCACGCGATCGCTGCCGATGCCGCCGCCCGCACCGGACACGTTTTCGACGATGACTGGCTGGCCAACGAGGTTGCCAAGCTCCTGGGCCAGGGGGCGCGAGAAGACATCGGAAGGGCCGCCCGCCGGAAACGGGACGACCCAGCGGATCGCCTTTGCGGGCCAAACCGGCTGCGCGCGGGCCGGCGACGTCAGGAAGGTTGC
>JBKJTX010000458.1:0-3614 GCA_046590315.1 Ramlibacter sp.
GCTGGCGATCTGACCGAACGGAACCAGTCGCTCCTTGCTGCCTTTGCCCAGCACCCGCAACACGCCTTCGTTCATGCCAAGGTTGAACAGCTTCAGGCCCACCAGTTCGCTCACGCGCAGGCCGCTGGCATACATCAGTTCCAGCATCGTCCGATCGCGCAGCCCGAGGGCCAGGTCGATGTCCGGAGCGGCCAGCAGCGCCTCGACCTGGGCCTCGCTCAGCGACTTGGGCACGCGCAGCGGCTGCTTGGCCGCTTGCAGGCGCAAGGTCGGATCGCTCGTGATCAGGCGCTCGCGCAGCGCCCAGCGGAAGTAGCGCTTGAGAACGGTGAGCCGGCGGTTGGCCGTCGTGGCTTTGCTCGTGCCATGGCGAGCGGCGAAGTAGCCGTTGATGTCCGGCTCGGTCGTGCTGTCGATGAGGCGACCCTGCCCCGCGAGCCATTCGCCGTAGAGCGAGAGGTCGCGCCGGTAGGCGGCCAACGTGTTCTTCGACAGGCCCTCTTCCAGCCAGAGGGCGTCGATGAAGGTGTCGATGGACGGGGACGCCTTGCCTTCGCTCACTCCAGCTTGAGCTTCGCCTGATCGACGACCTTCTTGTAAACCGCGTATTCGGCTTTCATCTGTTCGGCGAATTGCTGTGGCGTGTTGCCCACGATGATGGAACCGGTGTCTTCGACCCGCTTGCGCACCACCGGGTCGGCCAACGCTTTGACCACGCCTTCATGGATCTTGGCAACGATTTCAGGCGGCAGGCCCTTGGGCCCGTAGATGCCGTAGTAGGCCATCCGGTTCACAGGCTCCAGGCCCACCTCCTTGAAGGTCGGCACATTCGGCAGTTCCTTCAGGCGCTGGGGCGCAGCCACCACGATCGGAATCAAGCGGTTGTCCTTGACGAACTGCAGGGTGGACGGCAAGTTGTCAAAGATGATCGGCACCTGGCCGGCCACGGTGTCGTTCAGAGCCGGACCCGATCCGCGGTAGGGGATGTGCGTGATGAAGGTGCCCGAAAGGTTCTTGTACAGCTCCATTTGCAGATGGGCGATGCTGCCGGTGCCCGATGAGGCAAACGAGTAGCGGCCTGGTGAGCGCTTGAGTTCGGCCACGAAGCCCTTGTAGTCTTTCGCGGGGAAGTTGGGGTGCACAGCGATGATATTCGGGGTCGCCGCGATGTTGACGATGGGCACGAAGTCCGTCATCACGTTGTACGGGATCTTCGGATTGATCGCGGGGTTGGCCGCGGTGGTCGACACCGTGGCCATGCCCAGCGAATAGCCGTCAGGAACAGCGCGTGCCGTTTCGGTGGCGCCAATCACGCCGCCACCGCCGGCCTTGTTCTCCACCACCACGGTCTGGCCCAACGCACGGCCAAGGGGTTCCGCAATCACGCGGGCAATGATGTCGGTGGTGCCGCCGGGCGCAAAGGGCACTTGGAGTTTGATGGGCTTGTTCGGATACCCCTGGGCGAGCACGGGGCCGGCGGTCAGCGCAAGCGCGGTACCGGCGAGGGCAAACCATTGACGGCGTTTCATCGGTCATTCTCCTTGTATTCGAAAAAAGCAAAGCACCTGCGAATCCTATAAGCAGAACGCTGCGCGCGCTTTGTGGAATACACATAAGGGTGAACCCCTATTCAACCCGCTATGCTCGGCGGGTGAATTTTGCGCAACTGCTCTTCCCTGATTTCTTGTTGATCTTCTGTGGCTGGGTGCTATGCCGCTACACGGCGCTCAACCGCACCGTGTGGGAGCCGGTCGAGCGTCTGGTCTATTTCTTCCTCTTCCCCGTGCTGCTGTTCCAGTCCATCGTCAAGAGCCCGCTGGATCTGGCCTCGGCTTCCAGCCTCATCGCTGCTGGCCTTCTGATGGGTTGCGCGGGGATCGCCCTGGCGTATGCCTTGCCTTACTTGCCCTGGCTCGGTTCGCACATCGATGCGCGAGACCATGCCGCCGCAACGCAGGTTGCCTTCCGCTTCAACTCATTCATCGCGCTGGCGCTGGCCGAGCGACTGGCGGGCGCGCAAGGCCTGTTGTTGATCGCCGTGTTGATCGGCGTGTGCGTGCCTCTCTTCAATGTGGCAGCAGTGTGGCCGATGGCGCGCCATGCGCAGACCGGGTTCGTGGGCGCGTTGTTGCGTAACCCACTCATCATCGCGACCGCAGCGGCGCTGACCGTTAACCTGCTGGGCCTTTCCATTCCGCCCTGGCTGGAGCCCACGGTGAGCCGCATCGGCTCAGCCTCGCTGGCCCTCGGACTCATGGCTGCCGGCGCCGGGATGCAGTTCGGCTCGCTGGCGCAAGCCAAGACCCTGACAGTAAGCGTACTGACCATACGGCACTTCATCCTGCCCTTGGTCGCGTTCGGGCTGGCGCGCGCCTTCGCCCTGGACGCCGCCCAGTCCGCGGTGCTGCTGGCTTTTTCGGCATTGCCGACCGCATCCAGCGCGTACGTGCTGGCCGCGCGCATGGGCTACAACGGCGCCTACGTCGCCGGCTTGGTGACGCTTTCCACTTTGCTCGGGATGCTGAGCCTGCCGTTTGCGCTGGGGGTGCTGCGGTAGCGTCGCGCCAGTTGACATGCAGGGGCCGCGTCGCGAAAAATTGGAACCCTACGCCCAGTTCTCCAACTTGAGGCCGGGAACGCGCTTGAACTCGCGCACATTGTTCGTGACCAGCACGAGATCGAGAGCGATGGCGTGTGCGGCGATCTGGGTATCCAGCGGACCGATGGGAATGCCCTTTTTTTCCAGCGCGGCCCGCACTTCGCCATAGGCTTGCGCAGCGGCGAGGTCATAGTCCATGACCGTCAACGGTGAGAGAAAGCTTTCCAACGCCCGCAAGTTGCGCTGCGATCCGGTCTTGCGTACGCCCCAGTACAACTCGCTGGCGGTAACGGCAGAGATTGCGATTCCGTCCGGCTCGTGCGCGATGAAGCGCGACAACACCTCGGGCGGGCGCTGATTGATGACGTAGATGCAGATGTTGGTGTCGAGCAGGTAACTCATCTCTCAACGAGCACGGCGTGCGAGCAGCGGGCTTCGGGCATCCGGACCTGCCGGCTGTTCGCGAGCAACTTCGAACCCGGGCTCGAACTCGTCAAGCGCAGCGACGAGAGCCTGCATGGGGGCCTTGGGCTTGCTGCTCAGAACGACTTCCTCGCCCACGCGGCGAACGAACACTTCGGTTCCTTCAAACCTGAACTCCTTGGGAAGCCGTACGGCCTGGCTGCGGCCATGGAGAAAGAGCTTGGCTTTGGCTGGACTTGTTTGCATGGTGATCACCGATGGTATCTATCAAGTATATACCATCCAATTCACTCCCGCAACGCCCACTCGACGTGTTCCCGCACCAACGCGCTCGGATGCTCTCGCCGGGCTTGCAACGCGACGCGCAACGCCGGGTCGCCGGTCGTGCGTAGCGCGTTGCCCATCGCCACCGCCACATTGCGCAGCCACCGCTCATGGCCGATGCGGCGGATCGAGCTGCCTTCGGTGTGGTGCAAAAAATCTTCCTCGCTCCAGGCGAACAGTTGCGCCAGTTGCACTCCCGAGAGACCGGCCCGCTCGTCGAAGTCAGGCAAGGCACTGCGCCGCGCGAATTTGTTCCAGGGACAGATCA
>JBKJTX010000012.1:0-8729 GCA_046590315.1 Ramlibacter sp.
CCCTTTCGTGGGCCTAACGTTGCTGAGGACATGTTTTGCCTTGAACAGGCCATCGACGAAATGGCCCACGCCCTGGGGCAGGATCCCCTGAAATTGCGCCTGTCCAACCTTGCAACGATCGACCTGCTGGAAGGGCTGCCGTACGCCGGTAAGGAGTTGGAACGCTGCTATCGCCTCGGGGCAGGAGCCTTCGGATGGCAGCACCGTGCGCCCGGCATGGCGGTACAGACAGGGCGGGCACGTGGCATTGGCATGGGCGCCGTGGCCTATGACGCAACACTCTACGAGCCCAGCACTGTGGCGATCGTGGCCCGCCCTGCGAACCGCTTCGAATTGCGCCTCGGCGTCAGCGAGATCGGCTGCGGCGCCGACACGGTGTTTGTTCAGATCGCGGCAGAAGAACTGGAAGTTTCAGTCGACCAGTTCGACCTCGTACTCGGCGACACCGACCACACCCCACGCTCGACTGATTCGACCAACCACAGCCGCACTTCCGCGGTGGTCGGACCGGTGGTGCGCGCGGCGGCGCAACGTGTGCGTGTCGCAATGAACGCTGGCGAGGAGGTGATCGGTCGTGTCTTCGAAGCCCATCGCGAGCGGCCCCCTGAGGGCGTCTTTGCCGCGATGTTCGGGGCGCACTTCGTCGAAGTGGAGGTGGAACTGCAGACCGGCCGCGTGCGAGTGCTGCGTGCCGTGTGTGCGCACGATGCCGGTCGGATACTGAACCCGCGGCTCGCCCGCAGCCAGGTTCACGGCGGCTTTTTGCAAGGCATGGGCATGGCTCTGCAGGAAGAGCGCGTGCTCGATCCGCGCACCGGCCGGATGCTGAACGCAGCGATGTGGGCCTACCGCACGCCTGGCGTACTCGACGCCCCGGTGGAGATTGAGTTTGTTGACGCGGGGCTGCCTGACCGCGGCAACAGTCTTGGCGTCAAGGGACTGGGTGAGCCACCGCTGATCGCGTCAGGCGCCGCAATCGGCAACGCCGTTTTCAATGCCCTTGGCATTCGTCTGAGGGACTACCCCTTCACCCCCGCAAAGGTACTAGCGGCCTTGAATGAGCGGACTGCATGAGTCCGTTCTGGTTGATTGACGCCCATAGTGCGTTGGAAGCCGCTGCGCTGCTGCAGGTATATGGTCCGCATGCGCAAGCGATAGCCGCGGGCGGCGATCTTCTGGGGCTAATGAAAGAGGGTTTGAAGGGGCCGGCGCTGCCATCACCGCGAGTGATCGTGAACCTTGCGACTGCCGAAGATATGCGCTGCGTAGAACGCAGTGCTGAGGGCTGGTCGCTGGGCGCCATGGTCACCCTCTCTACCCTCGCAAGCACCATTGGCATCCCGTCAATGGTGGCCGAAGCCATTGAGCACATCGCCTCACCACAACTTCGCTCCCGGACGACACTCGGCGGAAATCTGCTGCAGCGGCCACGCTGCCTTTATTTCCGCCACCCCGACGAGATCTGCTTCAAGAAGGGCGGAGTCGGTTGCCCCGCCGTCGGCGGGCCCCTCGAGGCATATCCAGGCGCTTTAACGCCAGGCGCCTGCCACGCTGGGCACCCGTCGGATCTCGCGCCGGTGTTCATGGCCCTGCAAGCGACCGCCGAGCTGTGCGGTCCCGCGGGTGTGCGCAATGTGCCGCTGACCGATCTATTTGCGGACGCCGCCTCGCGTGTCGACACGGAGGCCGCTATCGATCGCAATGAGGTACTGGTTCGCCTGCGTTTTCCTCATGCGACGCTCACTCAGGCATTCGAGAAGGTGGCCTCAAGGGATGCGAACGAGTTCACCACAGCGTCCGCGGCAGCGGCTGGCACGGTACAAGGGGGCTACTGGCAGCTTCTGCGCATCGCAATCGCCGGCGTCTCGCCCGGACCGCTGCTGCTATCGACCGACTTGTTCGTCGGCCAGCCCGTAGCTGCCCACACCGACAGAGAGTTGTCGGCGGCCCTATTGCCGACGCCGACATGCGCGCCATTCAATTCCCGGCTTCCAGCTGCACGTTTGGCTGTTGAGCGGGTTTTGCAACGCGTGAGGACTGAGACTCTTTATCCAGGGTGCTACGGGTAAACACTCATGCCCAGGAATGGCGAGCCGAGATACTTTGATTTTTCTGGAACGATAGTCGGTATTTCGGCATGGAGCCTGGTTAACAGCGAGGCACAAAGCAACGATTTATGAGTTCTGGCAAGCACATCGGCTTCATCGGCCTGGGCGTCATGGGCGAACCCATCTGCCGCAACCTGGCGCGCAAGTCCGGCGCCCTCGTCCACGCCTTCGACCTCGATCCTGCACCACTGCAGCGACTGGCCAGCGACGGGGTGCTGACGGCGCCGGACGCGGCGGCCCTCATGGCCCGCTGCGATGTGGTGTTTCTGTCGCTGCCGTCGGGCGAGGTGGTTCAGCAGCTGTGCCGCGCACCCGGCGGCTTGCTCGCCGGCGCGAGATCGGGGCAGCAGGTGGTCGACTTGAGCACCTCTCCAGTGGATATCACGCGCGCCCTTGCCGCCGATTTCGCAAGCCACGGCGTCGCCTTTGCGGATGCGCCGGTCGCTCGCACCCGCGCGGCGGCTGAGGCCGGCACGCTGTCCGTGATGGTCGGCGCCACCCCAGACCTGTTCGAGCAACTGCGGCCGCTGATCGCGACCTTCGCGACCGACATCACGCTATGCGGGCCGGTGGGCAGCGGCCAGGTCGTAAAAATTCTGAATAACATGGTTCTGTTCGAGACGGTGCTCGCCCTCTCGGAAGCCAAGGCGATCGCCGAGCGCTCCGGCGTTGACGCCACAGTGCTCTTCGAGACCCTCTCCAAGGGGTCGGCCGACAGCTTTGCGCTGCGCAACCACGGCATGAAGGCGATGCTGCCGGGCGAATTCCCGGACCGCGCCTTCTCGGTACGCTACGCGCGCAAGGACCTGGCCTACGCCCTGCAACTGGCGCGTGAAACCGGCATCGACGCGCAGGGAGCTCGCACAGTGGACGGATGGTTCGACCGCGCCATCGCGCAAGGGCTGGGTGAGCAATACCACCCGGTAATCAGCCGACTGGTCGCCGAGCCATGCTCGGAAAGCAAGGAGATCCCGTCCTGACGCATCGCCGAGTCATCATGTCGACGGTGGACTGAGAACCATAGGCGACACGGCAGACGTGCGCGTCAGGTGTAAGGTTCGCAGGATGGATGCCGCCCTGCCCCACTACGAGGTGTACGCCATCAAGTACGCCAGCATGCCGCGTCAGCGGCGCGACAATTTCGTCCCGGCCGATGCGCATGACGACAGTTCCATGCCCATGGACTTCTTCGTGTGGCTGCTCAAGGACGGGAGCCGGTCGATTTTGGTGGACACTGGTTTTGGCGAGGAGATGGCGCAGCGGCGTGGGCGAGCACTGCACCGCTGCCCTATCGACGCGCTGCGACAGCTTGGTGTGCAGCCCCATGAGGTGGGCGACGTGGTGCTCACCCATCTGCACTACGACCATGCCGGCAATCTGGGCAAGCTGCCCAATGCCCGCTTCCACGTGCAGGATGGCGAGCTGGACTACGCCACCGGCCGCTGCATGTGTCATGCGGTGATGCGTCATGCCTACGCGGTGGAGGACGTGGTGCAGCTCGTGCGCTATGTGTACGCCGACCGCGTGCACTTTCACCAGGGCAACAGCTTGATCGCGCCTGGCGTCGAGCTGTTGCTGGTCGGCGGCCACACCAAAGGGTTGCAGGCCGTGCGCGTGCACACCGAGCGCGGATGGGTGGTACTGGCTTCCGACGCCAGCCATTATTACGAGAACATGCAGAGCGGCCGGCCCTTTCCCATCGTCTTCAGCGTGGCCGACATGCTGGCAGGGCACCGCCTGCTGCAGCAAGCCGCCGACAGTCCCGAGCACGTCGTACCGGGGCACGACCCGCAGGTGCTGCGCCGCTATCCGCTGCTTGAAGGCGACCTCACCGGCATCGCGCTGCTGCATCGGCCGCCGTGCCAAGATCCGGGCCCTCAAGCCTGAAAACCCCTCACCTACCGAAAGCTGAACTGATGGCCCAGTCCCCTTACGCCACTTACCTGGAACACCTGCGTGCCGGCCGGCTCGCTTATCAGTGGAGCGTCGCCGCCGGCAAAGCCGTGTTCTTCCCACGCGCGGTGTCCCCGCACGACGAGACCGAAACGCTGGAATGGCGTGTCAGCAACGGCCTGGGCACCGTCTACAGCACCACCGTTGTCAACACCAGAGAAGGCGGCTACAACGTCGCCCTCGTGGACTGTGACGAGGGCTTTCGCCTCATGAGCCGGGTGGAAGGCTGCGCCCCCGACGCTGTGCGCATCGGCATGCGGGTGCGCTTCGCCGCGCATCCTCCGCTCGAGGGCGACGACGAACCCTATCCCATCTTCAATCCTGCGGAGGGCGCATGACCTTGGCATTCAAGCGCGGTGCGGCCGCGATCGTCGGCGCTGCCGAATCCGACTTGGGCGCGGTGGGTGAAGGCTGGACCGCCATCGACCTGATGGCGCAGGGCGTACAGCGCGCACTGGCCGACGCCGGCCTGCGCCTATCTGAAGTCGACGGCCTGTTCTGCGCCGCCGGCCAGAGCCGCATGACCGGCCTGGCGCTTGCCGAGTACCTGGGACGGCCCGACGCGTACCTGGAGTCGACCTCGGTCGGTGGCTCGTCTTTCATGCTGCACGTGGCCATGGCCCACCAGGCGATTGAGTCCGGCGCCTGCAAGGTCGCGGTGATCGCGTACGGCAGCACGCAGAAATCCGCCGGTGGGCGCAAGTACGCCGGCTCCCCGGAGCGCAACTTGTACGAGTCGGTCTTCAAACCGTTCAATCCGCCGACGGCGTACGCTCTGGCAGCGGCGCGCCATATGCACGAGTTCGGCACCACCCGCGAGCACCTCGCCGAAGTGGCCGTGGCCGCCCGCCAGTGGGCCATGATGAACCCCAAGGCCTGGGACCGCAGTCCGCTCACGGTAGCGGACGTGCTGGCCGCACGCATGGTGAGCTACCCATTCACGGTACGTGACTGCTGCCTGGTGGTCGATGGCGGCGGGGCCCTCGTCATGACCTCCGCTGAACGCGCCAAGAGCCTGCCACGCAAGCCGGTTTTTCTGCTCGGCGCCGGCCATCGCACGACGCACCTGAGCATCTCCAGCATGCCCAATCTGGTGGTCACCGGCGCGGTGGAGTCGGGGCGCCAGGCATTCGCGCAAGCCGGCCTTACGCACAAGGACATCGACCTCGCGATGCTGTACGACGCCTTCACCATCAACCCGATCCTGTTCCTTGAAGATCTGGGCTTTTGCGCCAAGGGCGAGGGGGGTGCGTTTGTTAGCGGCGGACGCATCGCCCCGGGCGGCGCCCTGCCTGTGAACACCAGCGGCGGCGGCTTGTCGTACTGCCACCCGGGCATGTACGGTCTGATGATGCTGATTGAGGCCGTGCGCCAGCTGCAAGGCGTGTGCGGCGAACGCCAAGTCAAAGATGCCAAGGTGGCGCTGGCGCACGGCAACGGCGGGGTGCTGTCCTCGCAGGCGACGCTGCTGCTGGGCACCAGCGAGACGCTTTAAAGGTAGAAGGAAAAATCATGAGCGACATCTGTAACGGCCGCGTGGCCATTGTGACGGGCGGAGCCCGCGGCATCGGCCGTGAATACGCGCTGCATCTCGCGGCCGAAGGCGCGCAGGTTGTGGTCAACGACCTGGGCGTCACGCGCGACGGCCATGGCGCCGACCAGTCTGCGGCGCAGGCCGTGGTCGACGAGATTCTTGCCGCTGGCGGCCAGGCCGTCGCCAACCGCAACGACATCAGCACTTGGGCCGGCGCCAAGAGTTTGATCGACCACGCCGTCTCCGAATACGGGCGCCTTGACGCGCTGATCAACAACGCCGGAATCCTGCGCGACCGCATGCTGACCAACATGGAAGAAAGCGAGTGGGACGCCGTCATCCAGGTACACCTGAAAGGCACCTTTGCCCCGATGCACCACGCCGCCGTGCACTGGCGCCTTCTGAACAAGAAGACCGGCGAACCTGTCAACGCCCGCATCATCAACACCAGCTCGTCGTCCGGCCTCTGGGGCAACATCGGCCAGAGTAACTACGGGGCCGCCAAGGCCGGCATTGCCGCGATGACCATCATTGCCGCGCGCGAGCTCAAACGCTATGGCATCACCGTCAACGCCATCAGCCCGCACGCCCACACCCGCATGACCGAAAACCTGCGCGAGAGCACCCCAGAGGAGATCGCGTCCCGCCATCCGCGCTGGATCTCGCCGGTCGCGGTCTGGCTGGTCAGCGCGCAGAGCGCAGAGGTGACGGGCCGCGTCTTCGAAGCGGGCGGCGGGCACCTGGCCGTGCTGGAGGGCTGGAACCGCGGACCCGAAACCGAGCCGACGCAGGACGCAACCGAGATCGGCCCGCGCATGCTGGACATCGCGAAGCGGGCCCGGCGCAATGCCGACATGCGGGGCAACGCTTTGGACTGAGTCCACGTCCGCTGAACCGATAGCATCGGTGCATGACCCGACCCCCCACACCCTTCACCCTCTACTCCGGCCCACTCAGCATGTTTGGCGCCAAGGCGGAAATCGCGGCGCTCGAAAAGGGCCTGGCATTCGAACTGGTCATGGTCCCGTTCGATTTCGAGCGCCTCTACACACCAAAACACCCCGAAGTGGTGCGCGTCAATCCCAAGCAGCAAGTGCCCGTACTGGTCCATGGCAATCTCGAAATTTTCGACTCCACGCAGATTTTTGAATACCTGGAGGACCTGCAGCCGGAGCCGGCGCTTTGGCCACGTGACCGCGAAGTCCGCGCCCGGGCTCGGCTACTGGAGCACAAATCCGACGAGGTTTACTTTCCGCATGTCGTTCGCCTGATGGGGTTGCAGGCGGACCTGCAAGGCGACCTGGCGCTTGCGGCGATCAGAGCGGCCACGCAGTATTACGCGGAAATGGAAGCCCAGCTCGAGGGTCAAGAGTTTTTGCAAGGCAGCTACTCGTTCGCGGATATCGGGTTCTACATGGCCGCGCTCTTTGGTGAACGCCAGGGGGCACCTGTGACGTCCGCCACGCCCAGGCTGTTGGCGTGGCGCACCAGGCTGACGGATCGCCCGGCTGTACGGCAAGTTGCCGGCGCGATGGCCCTATGGCTCGCGTCAAATGGGCGGCCGGTGCCCGGATTTCTGCGAGGGCTCTGACCGCTAGCGTGCCTCCCAAACCAAAGTTTCTCCCTTAACAATAAATTAGAAACAACCTCACGATTCGTTACCAGGGCGTTGATTTAATTGTCGTTTTCCGTTAACTAGGTCACGTGGTTGACTTGCGGTTTTCACATTCTGCGAATAACTTGGTAGCTGGGATCACAAGATGCTTCCAAGTGGAGCAAATTAATTTATGCGTTGGCTTAAACCCAGTCTTAGAAGCAGTATCTACGGCCTGCTCGGAAATCCGGTGGCGCCGTCTGAATCCATTCTTGAGAACGGGACGGAAGACATCCGCGAATCCATGCTGGCAGCGCTGGGCGAGTCCGGGCCGCGCCACTTTCCCCAGATCACACGGCGCATTCGGTACGCCAACGATGTTCAAGCGCTCTGGTATTTGCGGGGCGACCTGATGGCCGCACTCGCGGCCATGCACGGCGAAGTGGCGGCGCGCGAAAAGCTCGCATCCGTCACGGCGCAATTCCAAGGGCTGCTGCCCAACGGCCTGAGCTCCCGGCCCAGCCCTTTGGTAGGCTGAGCTTTGGGCTGAGCTCGCGCCGCCTCAGTGGCGGTGTCCCCACAATACAAAGGCGTCCCGGCCTTCCACTGCCAAGTGCACCTTGGCGCCCACCGGGAGCGTGACTTTCGTCGGCACGTGCCCGAACGGCAAGTTCGTAAAAACGGGAAGCTTGATGTCACGCCGCAGCCGTTCAACCACCGTTTGAAGGCGATAGCCCTTGTCGTGAGGTACCGGCTTGTAGTTGGTGAAGTGACCGAGCAGTATGGCTTTCTGACGGCCAAGCACGCCCGCATAGAGCAACTGGGTCAGCATGCGCTCGACGCGGTACGGATGCTCGTGCACGTCTTCCAGGAACAGGATGCCTCCTTTGATCTTGGGCATCCAGGGCGTTCCGGTCAGCGCCGCCATGATCGCCAGGTTCCCACCCCATAACTCACCCTTCAGATCCAGCGCAGCGGCAACGGCTTCGCTCTTGGGCAATTGCCAGCCGGCGCCTTCGCCCTGCCCGCTCACCAGGTCTTCAAAACACGCTTGCATGATGTCGTCGGGCTCCCCCTCGGTGCCGAAGTCCTCGCCCAAGGCAGGACCTGCCCAAGTCACCGAACCCGTTGTTGCCAGCACGGCGTTCTGGAATGCGGTGAAATCGCTCAAACCGACGAAGCGCATGCCTTTGTCGATGGCCTTGGCCACTGCCTTGTAGCGGATGTGCGGCAGGAGGCGCGTGAGTCCGTAGCCGCCGCGGGTGATCAGCGCGACGTCGGCGCCGCTGGCAGCGGCTCGGTGGATCGCTGCCAGCCGGGTTTCGTCGTCACCGGCAAAGCGCATGTGGGTGGCGAAGACCGCCTCGTCGAGCTCGACCTCGTGTCCCAGAGCTTTCAGGCGCGCCGCGCCGCGCCGGATCACCGCCTTGTCGCGCACCGCGCTCGAAGGCGAATAGATGTAGATATGTTTTTTCACCGGCGGAAGTATCGCACCGCGGCGCGCGACAAGGCGGTGATCCGGCGCGGCGCGGCGCGCCTG
>JBKJTX010000285.1:0-6490 GCA_046590315.1 Ramlibacter sp.
CCGATCATGCGGGCGATGCGCAGGCCGCGCTTGGCCACGAGTCCGTGTTCGTAAAAATGCCCGCCATGGAAATCCGGATCGGTCACGATGGCGCGGCGCGCGACTTCGTTGAACGCGATGTTTTCGGCCGTGAGGTTGGGCGCGCTCGCCACCACCACCGCGTGCCGAACGCGCGAAGGATATTGCAGCGTCCATGACAGCGCCTGCATGCCGCCCAGACTGCCGCCCATCACCGCAGCCAAGGTCTGGATGCCCAGGCCGTCGAGCAGGCGCGCCTGCGCATCCACCCAGTCCTCCACCGTGACCACTGGAAAGTCGGCGCCGTAGACCTTGCCGGAATCGGGGTTCAGATGCATGGGCCCGGTCGAGCCAAAGCACGAGCCAAGGTTGTTCACGCCGACGACGAAGAAGCGGTCGGTGTCCAGCGGCTTGCCGGGGCCGATCATGGTGTCCCACCAGCCTTCGGAGCCGGGTTGGCCCTCGTAGACGCCGGCCACGTGGTGCGAGGCGTTGAGCGCGTGGCAGACCAGCACAGCGTTGGTTTTGTCCGCGTTTAGCTTTCCGTGCGTCTCGTACGTGAGCGAGTAGCCACGGATTGACGCGCCGCTTTGCAGCGCAAGCGGCATGTCGAACTGCATGGACTGGGCAACGGCGACAAGTGACATCGGCAAAAAGAAAACCCGGCGTCGCTAAAGAGGCGAGGCCGGGCTGGCGTTTGCTGTCTTTAGCTGAATTTATTAAGCGCCCGCAAGCTGGAGCAAATCGGCGCTGTGTTTGGAGTATATCAACCGTCCGACCCACAACCGAAAGCCGAGCCCAACGAGAAGGCGCACGGTTCTGGCGCACTTTTTGCTTCTTTGTGGTGCGTCGTCGCAAACCACGGCGAAAACGCACCAACAACAGGCAATTTATCCAAGAGGGTCTTATGGAAGCACTAAAACAGGGCGCCGATACATTGTTCATTCTCCTGGGCGGCATCATGGTGCTGGCAATGCACGCCGGCTTCGCCTTCCTGGAACTGGGCACGGTCCGCAAGAAGAACCAGGTCAATGCACTCGTGAAAATATTGGCGGACTTCTCGGTGTCTACGGTCGCGTATTTCGTGGTCGGGTATGGCGTGGCCTACGGCACCAGTTTTCTGGTGGGCGCCGAACAGCTTGCAGCCCGCAATGGCTACGAGCTGGTCAAGTTCTTCTTTCTTCTCACCTTCGCCGCCGCCATTCCCGCCATCGTCTCGGGCGGCATTGCGGAACGCGCGCGCTTCGGCCCGCAGCTGTTCGCCACGGCCGTCCTGGTGGGCGTCGTCTACCCCTTGTTCGAAGGCATCGCCTGGAACCAGGCGTACGGCATCCAGGCCTGGATCAAGGCGACCACGGGCGAGGAGTTCCATGACTTTGCCGGCTCTGTGGTGGTCCACGCCATGGGCGGATGGATTGCGCTGCCCGCTGTCATGCTGCTGGGCGCGCGCAGCAACCGCTATCGCAAGGACGGCGCGATCTCGGCGCATCCGCCGTCCAGCATTCCCTTTCTTGCACTTGGCGCGTGGGTCCTTACGGTCGGCTGGTTCGGTTTCAATGTGATGAGCGCGCAGACCATCGACAAGATCTCCGGCCTCGTGGCTGTGAATTCGCTAATGGCGATGGTGGGCGGCACGCTCGCTGCTCTGGTCGTGGGGCGCAATGATCCGGGCTTCGTGCACAACGGCCCGCTGGCCGGGCTGGTGGCCGTCTGTGCCGGGTCCGACCTGATGCATCCACTCGGCGCCCTGGTCGTCGGCGCCGTCGCAGGCGCGCTCTTCGTCGCTATGTTCACTTTGACGCAGAACAAGTGGAAGATCGACGACGTGCTGGGCGTCTGGCCGCTGCACGGCCTGTGCGGCGCGTGGGGCGGCATCGCGGCGGGAATCTTCGGCCTGAAGGCGTTGGGCGGCCTCGGTGGCGTCACGTTTTCAGCGCAAGTCATCGGCACGCTGATGGGTGTCGCGTGGGCGCTGCTCGCGGGTTTCGTCGTCTATGGCGCAATCAAGAAGGTCACAGGGTTGCGTCTCACGCCCGAGGAGGAGTACGAGGGCGCGGACCTCGCCATTCACAAGATCGGTTCTACTCCCGACCGCGAGGTCAACTGGTAGCAGACGGCGCCACGGGTGTGGCGGCGCCCTGCACGCGCGGCCACACCAAGCGATCGAGCGACCACTTGCCCGGCCCGAATATGGCGATGCCGGCCAGCAGCGAACCCCAGAAGATGTGTTGCTGCAAGGCTGCCGGCGCGATCTCTTGCAGCGAGATCACCGCGATCACGTTCACCACCGACAAGCCGAGCGCAGCAAAGCGACCGCCCAGCCCGAGCACCAGCAGCACGGGCAACACCAGTTCACCGGCCGTCCCCATGAGGGCGGCCATGGCGGGTGGCAGAAATGGCACCTTGTATTCGTCGGTGAAGAGCGCCACGGTGGTTTCCCAGTCGCGAATCTTGGTCAGGCCAGAAAGGAAGAACGCCTGCCCGACATACAGGCGCGCGGCGAGCGCGGCCAGCGGCTGCAAGGACTCCAGCGCCGCGGTGATGCCGGCCCACAAGCCCAAGGTTCGGCCCAGAGCTCGGCTCAGCAAAGAGGAGGATGTCGGTTCTGTCATGTGCTTCTCCGGGTCGTTGTTATTCGAGTGTCGCGGCTTGCAGCAGCAAGCCACCCTGCGCGGCAGGGACCAGCCAGTCATTGAAACTCAATTCGGGCGCGGCCTCCAGCGCGTCGAGCAGCGATCGCCCGGCTAGCAGCGCGGCCAGGAAGGGGGCTTCTCCCGCTAAGGCCTCTCTCACGCGGGGTTTTGCACCTTCGCGCCAGACCATGGCGCATTCCGCACGACCCGCGCGCAACCGGCGGCCAGCTTCTTCAAGGGTGGGCTCCGGGTGCTGATGCGCGTTGATGACGCTCACGACGGGGTAGGCGCTCTGGAGGCACGCCGCCCCCGGGCAGAGAACCAGCGTGACGGTGGCCGGGTCGGCCTGCGACAGGAGGCCGAAAGACGCGGGATTCACAGCGCCGTCGGGGGCGCTGGCAGCCTGGTGCAACAGCCACTCGACCCGCGCGACGTCGGCGAGGTACGGTTCAGCGTCGTTCAGGTCGGAAAGGGATTCGATCAGCGCCGCCAAGCCGCCGCCCCAATGCGCCAAGTCGCCGCGGCTGGGCGGCGTGCGTTGCCACAAGTAAAGTGCCACCGACCGAAAATTCTCTTCGCCCAGCAACTGCGCCACCACGGGATAGGCGCCGGCCAGCGCGCGCGGGGCGAGCTCCTGCGCGTTGCTGCGGTAGGCAACCAGGCCGCGGCGCCAGCTACTTGCACCGGCCCGCACATGCGGCGCCCACATCGCAGCCGCATCCTCAAGGCGGGGCGACCACAGCGCTTGAAGCAACGCTTCTTGCTGATCGCGCAACCGCTCTGCCGTCATGCCGGCTCCAGTCCCATCGCCGATTGCCGGCGCGCGCGCTTGGCTTCATCCACCAGCACAGACAGCGTCGGGATACCGGTGTCCCACTCGATCAGGGACGGGGTGGTACCGAAGCGCCGCAACGCGTGCGCATGAAGCCGCCACACGACGTCCCCCACGCCGCTGCCATGGTCGTCGATCACGATGTCTTCCATCACACAGTGACCGGCGAGATGCAATTCGCCTACGGCGTGCGAGGGAATGCGATCTAGCCACGCTTCGCACGCGGCGACGGGATCGGCCGTATCGCCACCGATGCGCGCGTTCAAGGCGTTCACATAGATATTGTTCACGTCCACCAGCAACCCGCAGCCGGTGCGCTCAACCAGGGCCGAGAGAAAGTCGGTCTCGCCCCGGTCACTGCCGGGCATCTCCACATAGGCTGAGAGATTCTCGACCAGCAGCGACCGTTTGATTTGCTCTTGCACGCGTTGCACGTTGGCGCACATCACGTCGAGCGCTTCGCTGTTAAAGGGAATCGGAAGCAGGTCGGCCGCGTGGACCGGCCGGCCTGCAGTGGCGCCCCGGGCAAAGCACGCGTGATCGCTGACCCGCACGGGGTCGATGCGCGCGACCAGCGCAGCGAGCTGATCGAGGTGCCACTGGTCGATGCCGGCTGCGGAGCCGAGCGCAAGACCGACGCCGTGCAAGCTGACGGGGTAGCGGTCGCGCGCCTCGGTCAGCAGCGCGAGCGCCGCACCGCCTTGACCAAAGAAATTCTCGGAGTGGACTTCGATGAAATCCAGCTCGGGCCGGGTTTCAAGCAACTCCCGGTAGTGCGGGTGCCGCCAGCCGATGCCCACCTGTGCCATGGTCAAACGCCTGCGGCCACCCAGCGATCAGCTCTTCTTGCCTTCCATTTCCTTGACTTTGGCTTTGGCCTGGTCGGCCGAGAGGCCCTTCATGCTGGTGCAGGTGCCCTTGGCAACGTATTTCCATTCGGTCGGAGCGTCGCTCACCTTGGACTGGCCTGCGCAGGAATGCGTGCCGCCCAGGTTGGCGCAATCGTTTTGGCCGGCCTTGGCGATGCCGTAGCACTTTTCCTTTTCCTGGGCGACGGCCGGGGTGGCCACCAGCAGGGTGGAAAGGAGGGAAGCCGCTGCGGCGGCGACGAGGGCACGTTGGTTCATTTGAAAGCTCCTGATGAAAATTGGATGGGAACCAGTGAGGAATCCGACTCTGGTTCGCCCTTAGTCTGCGGTGACGCGGACTTCTTACATACGCTGCGACAAGGGACTTGGACGCGCCTTGCTCACAACAGTTCGGCAATTTTGTCCCACGCCTCAGCCGGGATCCGCCCCTGGTAGCGCTCAACCACCTTGCCGGACTTGTCCATGACAAAAGTCGCGGGCAGCTGGGCTTGCTTGCCGAAAGTGTCCTTGTAGCCCGGCTCGCCAGTCCAAAGCTGAACAAAGCGCTGCTGGATCGGCACCGTCCGCGAAATGATCTTCTCGTAATCTTCCACGTCCTTCATCTTGCGGTCGGTGGCGACGAGGACCATTTCGAAGGGCTTGCCCTTCCAGCCCTCGTAGTTCTGGCGCAGCTCGGGCATCTTGTCGCGGCAGACGGCGCAATCGGTGGACCAGAACATCACGAGGACGACCTTGCCCTTGAGCGAGGCCAGCTCGAACGGCTTGCCATCCACGGTGCGGGATTGAATCGTGGGCGCGGCCGGGGCCTGCGCTTGGGCTTGGGTGAAAGATGCGCAGGCCAGCGCCAATGCGAGAGCCCCACTGCGGAGACGGGAGTGTTTCATAGGGATGAGTCGTGTGCGATGATTTCACCTTACACAATCGCATCATGCCCATCGAAAGTCAATTGGCCGAACACCGGGGGTACCTGCTGCGATTCGCCCGTCTGCAGTTGCGCAACGACGCCTGGGCCGAGGATGCAGTGTCAGAAACGCTGCTCGCCGCCTTGTCAAAGCCGCAGTCCTTTGGAAATCGCAGCCAGCTGAAGACGTGGCTGGTAGGCATCCTCAAACACAAGGTGATCGACATCCTGCGACAGCGCAAGCGCGAGGTGAGCCTGCAGGACGATGAAGGCGACGGCCACGAAGAACTCGACGCCCTGATGTTCAAGGTCGACGGGCACTTCAACTCCCGTCCGGCCGAATGGGGCAATCCCGAACAGGAGCTCAATTCGCGCCAGTTCTTTGCGGTGCTGGAGGCTTGCGCCGACAAGCTGCCAGCGACAATGGGGCGGGTGTTCCTGATGCGCGAATGGTTGGAGCTGGACAGCAATGAAATCTGTAAGGAGCTACAGCTGACGCCGACCAATCTCTACGTTCAGCTGCACCGGGCCCGGTTGCGGTTGCGCGAATGCCTCGAAATCAACTGGTTCGGAAACCACCCCGCTTCATCGTGATGCTGCGCCGCTCGTGCAAAGAAGTCGCCGCCCTCCTGGTGGCCCGGGAAGACCGCGACCTGCGGGCGACCGAGTGGGTTGCGCTGCGCCTACACCTGGCTGCCTGCACAGCCTGTCCGGTTTTCGAGCGCCAGCTGTTGACCATGCGCAACGTTTTGCGGCGTTGGCGTCATTACCAGGACTGAATTTGGGCCTGCAGACATCATCCGAACCCAGAAAGCCCCACACAAACCGGTTCTATGCCCCATAATGCGCCGATGCCCGTCTTCGCGCGGGCATATGGTTTGCGGTGACTGGTCGGTTTCGCGTGGTTTGTAGCTTGCGTTTTTCGGACTCCATCGCTTCATTAGCGTCTTTTTTCTAGGAGTCCCAATTCATGGGCAACAAACTTTACGTGGGCAACCTGCCCTATTCTTACCGCGACTCCGACATGGAGCAGGCTTTCAGCCAGTACGGCACCGTGTCCAGCGCCAAGGTCATGATGGAACGTGACACCGGCCGCTCCAAGGGCTTCGGTTTTGTCGAGATGAGCAACGAGGCGGAAGCCAAAGCTGCCATTGAAGGCATGAACGGCCAGCAAATCGGTGGCCGTGGCCTCGTGGTCAACGAAGCCCGTCCGATGGAATCGCGTCCCCCGCGCACC